>NZ_FPBY01000194.1 GCF_900116755.1 Clostridium sp. DSM 8431 | reverse complement strand
AAGCGAATTTGTTGAAGCAGATAGATATTTTCCATCATCAAAATTATGCAGCTCATGTGGCTCTATTAAAAAAGACTTGAAGCTTAAAGATAGAATATATAAATGTTCTTGCGGTTTAAATATAAATAGAGACTACAATGCAAGTATTAATCTTAGTAGATACGAATTAGCAATTTAATCACTATCAAGATATTGTTAATATGTAGGGTGCGTTGTACCCGAATTTACGCCTTTGGACTGTTATATCAAATGAGAGTAGTATATGAATTTATTCATTACAAAATCAGACAGGTTGAATAAGGAATTAAACAAGCTTTATAAAGTTTTATAAGGTTTTGGCAACGGACAGCCTTAGAAAAAATACAAAAAGAAGAAAATATATCTTATGAAGAAACTATGGTTTTTGGAGATTTTTATAATGATGTAGAGATGCTTAAGAAGGCTTATTATAGTTTTGTAATGGAAAATGCTAATGAAGATATGAAGCAGTATGGTAACTTTATAGCAGAAAGTAATAAAAATCATGGTGTTTTAAAAGCTATTAATAAATATGTTTTAGACCAGAAATAAATGTTTATCATATATTAATTACTGGGAAACACTTAATAAAGAGGAAAAAATGATTAAGGATATGACAAAGGGCAGTCCAGGTAAAGATTTATTTTTATTTGCACTGCCCATAATTTTTGGTAACATATTTCAGCAAGCTTATAGTATTATTGATTCTATTATTGTTGGAAATTATGTTGGGTCAGAAGCTCTAGCTTCAATTGGAGCTTCTTATCCCATAACTTTTATCAGCATCACTATTGCAAATGGTGCTGGCATAGGATCTTCTGTAGTTATTTCTCAGTATTTTGGAGCAAATAAATATTCTAAAGTAAAGTCATCTATTTACACTTCTTTGATTTCAATTATATTTATAAGTTCAATAATTTTATTATTAGGGTATGTCTTTGCAAAAAATATATTGTTATTTATGAATACACCAGAGAATATATTTTATGATGCTGAAAGTTATTTAAAAATATATTTTTTAGGAACAGTATTTTTGTTTGTCTATAATATAGTTAACTCATCTTTTAATGCTCTTGGCGATTCAAAAACATCTCTATTTTTCTTAATATTATCATCAATTTTAAATGTTATTCTAGATTTGATTTTTGTAGTAAAATTTTCAGCTGGAGTAAGGGGGGCAGCAGAAGCAACTATAATTTCTCAAGGATTTTCATGTGTTTTATCATTTATATTTTTAATAAATAGAATTAGAGGAATAAGAACTTCTGAAAAGACAAAGCTTTTTAATCTTTATATTTTTAAATCCATAAGTAGGATTGCCATTCCGTCTATATTACAGCAATCAATTATTTCTGTAGGTAATTTATTTGTGCAGTCTCTTGTTAATAGTTTTGGAAGTGTAATTATTGCAGGATATACAGCAGCTACAAAGATAGATTCTATAACTATTTTGCCAATGGTAAATATGAGTAATGCAGTTTCATCATTTACAGCTCAAAATATTGGTGGGAAGAAATTAGATAGAGTGAAAAAGGGATATAGGGCAGCTCTTAAAATTATATTTGTATTTTATATTATTATAGTAGCAAGTATTTTTATTTTTGGAAGAGATATTGTTTCTTTATTTGTAAGTGATGAAATTTCAAGAGAAGTTATTGATTATGGATGTAGTTATTTAAAGGTAGTATCTTTATTTTATATTTTTATGGGATTTATGGTTGTTACTAATGGAATTTTAAGGGCTGCAGGAGATATGAAGTACTTTTTACTTACATCTTTAATTAATCTAGGTACTAGAGTCTTTTTTGCTTATATGCTATCTTTGAAATTAGAAGAGTTATCTATATCCTTTGCAGTACCTTTAGGATGGATTTTTGCAAGTATTTTTGTATATGTAAGATATAGGAGTAATAAGTGGCAGGTTAAAAAGGTTGTATAAATATCTTTTGATATTATGTAAATTATCGTAAAAAGATAAAATATGTGGTATTCTTGTTAAAAAATAATCTTGGGAGATAAGTTATGAAAAAGAAGTTAATAAGTATTATATTAATTACAGCAGCATTATTCACTTTGGTTGCTTGCAATGATAATAAAGAAAATAATTCTGTAACATCAGAAAATAATGCTAGTGAGTCTGTAGATGAAGCAAATAATGAAAAAAAATAAACGCCAAAAGAAAATAAATCTTCTCAAAGTAATAATTCAGAGTCCTCATCAAATTCTAATAAACCAAAGCTTAAAAAGGATAAATATATACAGAAGCTTGATGAAGTAGAAAAAGGGTAATCTGATTTGGAGCCTTATTATGCTAGTAGTAATGCAGAAATGAAACAAGCAGTAAATGAGGAAGAAGACTGCTAAAGGGGGAAGAGCTGCAGGATTACAGTATAGTGCGTCTTTAGCTAAGTCTACCAAAGAAAGATGTTACGAATTAGTTGAAAAATATATGGAGTAAATTAAAATATAAAAAATAAGAAATGAGAAATCAAATATCTGATTTCTCATTTCTTATTTTAAAAGAAAAACATATATTCTTCTAAAAAGTGTATATAAATATAATCGTTAATTTTAAAATCTTTTCTATCAGTTTCTATTTCAATAATATGGTTTTCTTCAGTTTTTGCATATATCTTTAAACTAAAAGGATTTTTTACAATGTCATATATTTGAACTCTTAAACTATTATTGTGGTAACTATCATTTACAATTTTTATATCATGAGATCTTATACCAGTAAAATTTATATTGGTATCTATTTTATAATTACAATTTATAGTCATGCTTAAGTCATCAATATAGACATTATGTTCATCCATTCTTCTGCATTTAAAAATATTTTGACATCCTGTAATTTGAGCTTCAATTAAATTAGTAGGATTATTAAATAAATCTTCTTTATTTCTCTTAGGAAGTGCAGAACCTTCATCATAAACTATAATTTCATCACATATTCTATAGCTTTCTGAAATATCATGGCTTACCATAATAACTAATCCTTCATATTCTTTTAAAATAGGAATTAAATCTTTTTCTAATTTGCTTTTTAAGTGTACATCTAAAGCAGAAAAAGGCTCATCTAATAATAAAATTTTAGGCTTTGGTGCTATGGCACGAGCTAGAGCTGTTCTTTGCTGTTGTCCTCCAGAAAGCTCAGAAGGATAGTGATTTTCTAGTCCTCTTAAATTTAATTTTTCAATATAATATTCTGTTATTTTCTTTTTCTCATCCTTTGGTAATTTAAATAGTCCTGCTTCTATATTTTCGTAAACTGTCATATTAGGGAATAAAGCATAGTTTTGAAAAAGGTAGCCGGCACTTCTCTTTTGAGGCTTTAAATTGATTTTTTTAGATGAATCAAAAAGAATTTCATCATCTAATATAATACTTCCTGTATCAGGAGTTATAAGACCTGCAATAGATTTTAAAGTCATACTTTTTCCAAAACCTGAAGCACCTAGAATTCCTAAAATTCCTTTGCTGTGTTCAAAATTTATGTTAAGTTCAAAGGAAGGAAGAGATTTTTTTATATCTATTTTTAAAGACATTATTTATTCCTCCTTCTTATAAATTTACCTTGGATTTCACACCAGTAATTTAAAATAAGTATAGATACTATAGACAAAGTTACAATTATTAAAACCCATATTAATGCAGTTCTCATATCATTACCTTCAACGGCAAAGAATATGGCAAGGGGCATAGTTTGAGTTTTGTTTGGAATATTTCCAGCAATCATAAGGGTAGCTCCAAATTCTCCTATAGCTCTTGCAAAGGATAGTACAAGACCTCCTATAATACCAGGAAAAGCAAGAGGTACTGCTATCTTATAAAATATTTTAAATTCACTTAATCCTAAGGTTCTTGCAGCATAAATTATGTTACTATCTATTTGTTCAAAGGCAGAGCGGGCAGTTCTATACATCATGGGAAAAGATACTACAGATGCTGCTATAACAGTAGCTGAAAAAGAAAAAATTACTGTAACATCAAAGTGTAATAAAAGCTTTCCTATAGGACCATTTTTTCCGAATAAAACTAATAAAAAAAAGCCAACTACAGTAGGAGGAAGAATCAATGGCAGAGTTAATATGCCATCGATTAGTCCTTTAAATTTTCCTTTGTAATTGGCTACTAAATATGAAATACCTATACCAATAAAAAATGTTATTATTGTTGAAATTAATGCACATTTTATTGATACATATAAAGGTGATAAATTTAAGTTCATTATTTTCTCCTAAGATTAGTAAGGCTCGTAGCCATATTTTTCGAATATTTCTTTTGCAGTATCACTAAATAAGAAATTTTCAAAATCCTTAGCTGCTTCTAAGTTTTTAGTATCTTTAATTATAGCTACTGGATAATTAATAGGTGAATGATATTCATCAGAAATAGTATCAATAATTTTTACTGAATCATTTCCATAAGTATCACTCTTATATATAAAACCAGCTTCTGAATTACCTGCAACTGTCCAAGCTAGAACTTCCTTTACATCCTTTGCATAAACAAGCTTATCCATTAAAGCATTTTTCATATTTAAGTTTATTAAGGATTCTTCAGCATATTTTCCAGCAGGAACTGAGGCAGGATCTCCAATTGCAACATGAGAAACTTTATTTGTTAGTAAGTCATCTATATTTGTTACATCAGAGGAGGAAGTTATTAATACTAAATTGTTTTTAAGTAAAGTTTTTTCACTGTCATCAGCTAATAAACCTGAGTCAGAGAGAGCTGTCATTTGAGACTCACCAGCTGATATAAATACATCACATGGTGCACCTTGTTCAATTTGTTTTTGAAGAGAACCAGATGCTCCAAAGTTAAAAGTTAAATTTATATTTGGATAGTCTTTATTAAAGGCAGTTTGAATATCAGCCATTGCTTCCTTTAAGCTAGCAGCTGCTGAAATATTAAGATCTGCTGATAAATTTGAATCATTTTCGGAATCTTTTTTATTGCAACCGGCAAGAGATATTAAAAACATTGAAGTTAGTCCTAAAATAAACAGTTTTTTTAAGTTTTTCATAGTTAACCTCCTAAAATATTAATAAAAACTATTAGTTAAAACTATCAGTTATTAAATATTAGCACTTAAATGATAAATTTACAAATAGTCTATGTTGAAAAAAATGTAGAAAGTTATATAATTGTTACAGTTATATAAACTTTACAAAGTTATATAGAAAGAGGAATTATATATGAAAAATACAGTAGATGAACTAAGTAAACTAGAGTATTTTGAAAATGTTAGTGTTAACACAATAAATGAAATATTAAATAATAGTGAAATAAAAAAATATGAACCTGGACACATTTTATTTTATGATAAGGAACATGTAAATATTATTTATTTTATGATAAGCGGAGCTGTTTCTCTTTATAAAATTAATGAAAATGGACAAAAGAAAGTGGTATTTATTTTAGATAAAGGGAAAATAGTTAATGAAGTAATTTTCAAAGAACTTCCAGCTTCTATAAATTGTGAAGTTATAATTGAATCGACTATTCTTGGAATAGATAGAGAAGAACTTATGAGAATATTAAAAGAGGATTTTAATTTATGCAAGAATATAATATATTCTTTATCTATGAAAACAAGAAGAATGTACAGACAGTTAAAAAACACCCCCTTGTATAATCTAGTTGTAACATTTGATAGAAAACTATTTACTATTCTAACGAACATTACATGTCTAAATTGATATTAATTTTCTTATCTATTACTTTGCTTACGCCCCGATAGGGAAATACGCATTTCATAATTTAAAATAGTTTTTTATTTAAATTCCAAAAGGAATCTAACCAAATTTAATATAGTTTAGTATAATACTCCTGAATAGAAGATAGATGTACCCCCCCTGGGAGGTTTTAAAGAACCTATACCCGTAAAAAAGCGTATCATTCCATCAGGTAG
>NZ_FPBY01000096.1 GCF_900116755.1 Clostridium sp. DSM 8431 | reverse complement strand
AAGTTATTCGAAAAAGGCTTATCCATGGGATAATGCCTGCATAGAATCCTTCCATGCTCTTATTAAAAGAGAGTGGATAAATCGTTATAAAATTTTAGATTACAAACATGCATATAAGCTTATTTTTGAGTATATAGAAACTTTTTACAATACAGTAAGAATACATAGTCACTGTGGATATTTATCTCCAAATGAATATGAAGATAAATATTACTCAGAAAATATAAAAAATGCATGTTAACTATGAAAAATGTAATAATATAATTTATCCGAATTTAATTTGTACTTTTTCTTGACATAGTACCAGATACTTCGACAAGTTGTGCTTTGCTAGCATCTGTATCTGGAGCAGCGTTAGTTATTGTAGAGGTACTGCAAAATAAAATGCTTACAATAATTAACGCGGAAATTAATTTTTTCATAAACGTCCCCCATAATTCTTTGTTAGAGAAAATATATAAATAAACATATTATTTTTTTATTTTCTCTTCATTAAATTTTGAAAGTATCTACTTAGAGTTTAACAGATACTTTATGTATAAGACTCTACTTAATAATAACACAATTCATAAAAAAGGACAAAGTATTAGGATATTGTGGAAAAAGTTTCATTGAATTATAGAATGGTATTAACAAATACTAAATATGAAGTGAAAAGGAGAGTGTTGGAAGTGGTTAAAGATAAAAAAATTCAAGATAAATTCCAAACATTAACTAAAGAATCAGCTCCAAAACCTAATATATTATTAAATTGTTTTAGAGCTTTTTGGGTAGGAGGACTTATATGTAGCATAGGACAATTTATATATAATTTTGTATTTTCATATGACTTTACAAAAGAAGAAGCTTGCACAATAACTTCAATTTCAATGGTGTTTTTAGGTGCTTTATTAACTGGCTTAGGCATATATGCAAGAATTGCTGAATATGCTGGAGCTGGTACTGTTGTTCCTATTACTGGATTTTCTAATGCAGTTGTATCTCCTGCAATAGAATTTAAAAAAGAAGGATTTGTATTTGGAGTTGCATCAAAGATGTTTAATATAGCTGGGCCTGTATTAGTTTACGGTATAGGATCTTCGGTATTAATAGGAATAGTTTATTATATAATTTCTTTATTTTAATGGAGGGTAGTTTATGGATGTAGAAAAAAGAGTTGGAAGCCAAACTGTTAAGCTAAAGGATCCACCTAAAATAATATCTGCTTTTTCTGTTGTTGGTCATAAAGAAGGTGAGAGGCCATTAAAGGATTACTTTGATTTTGTTTTAAGTGATGATACATTAGGTCAAGAAAGTTATGAACGTGCAGAAAGTGAAATGATGTACACGGCTATAAAAGAAGCAATAAAAAAGGCTAATCTTAAGGAAGAAGATATTAATTATTTATTTGCAGGAGATTTATTGAATCAAATTATTTCTTCTAGTTTTGCAGCAAGAAAATTTAATATTCCTTTTTTTGGATTATATGGAGCTTGTTCGACTATGTCTGAATCACTAAGTTTAGCTTCGTTAATAATGGATGGAGGATATGCTGAGCATGTAGTAGCTTCAACTTCATCCCATTTTAGCTCTGCAGAGAGACAATATAGATTTCCTTTAGATTATGGTTCTCAAAGAGCAAAAACAGCACAAAGGACAGTTACAGGTTCAGGTGCTATGGTATTAGGCAAAACAGGAGACTATCCAAAGGTGACCTATGTTACTACAGGAGTAGTGAAAGATTATGGTATTAAAGATCCTAATAATATGGGTGCTGCAATGGCTCCGGCTGCTGCTCATACAATATATACTCATTTAAAGGATACAGGAAGAAAACCAGAGGACTACGACATAATTGCAACTGGAGACTTGGGAAATGTGGGAAGAGAAATCACTAAAGAATTAATAAAAGAATATGGTTATGATATGAGTGAAAATTATGTGGATTGTGGAAGTCTTATTTTTTATGATGAAGAGCAAAAAACAGATTCAGGTGGAAGTGGATGTGGATGCTCTGCAGTAGTTTCAACAGGATATTTTTATAAGAAGCTTATGAAAAGAGAAGTAAAAAAAGTTCTTTTAGTATCAACAGGAGCTTTATTAAGTACAACATCATCTCTTCAAGGTGAAAGTATACCTGGTATAGCTCATGCAGTTTCAATAGAGATTGATTAAAAGGAGATGATTTTTTTGGATTATATTAAATGCTTTATAGCTGGGGGAGCTATATGTGTAATTGGACAGATATTAATGGATACAACAAAACTTACTCCAGCTAGAATACTAGTAATGTTTGTTACATTAGGAGCTCTTTTAGGCGCTTTTGGATGGTATGATAAGGTTATAGACTTTGCAGGTTGTGGAGCTACTATTCCGTTACCTGGATTTGGAAACACTCTTGCTAAATCTGCCATAAAAGAAGTTAAAGAAACGGGACTTTTAGGAGCCTTTACAGGAGGGGTAAAAGGAACTGCTGGGGGAGTAACAGCTGCTATTTTCTTTGGCTATATGATGGCTTTGATTTTTAATCCTAAAACTAAAAATTGATATATTATGGATTATATTAAAATAAAATGCAAACTATATAAGGAATATGTTTTATAATTCATTAAAATATTACATAAAACTAAGGTAAGAAATAGAAAAAAGTTTAAGAATTATGAAAAATATATTATAATAATAAGGTTGAGAAGTATAATGAGAATGGAGGAAGCATTTTGAACATTTATTGCAATAATACATGGAAAGCTGTTGTTGGAATGCTTAAAACTAATGAATTCACTGGATTAAGTGAGTTAGAATGTGAGGAACGCAGGAAAGAATATGGGGGAAATAAAGTATTTGTTCCTTATAAAAAGAATGCATTTAAGATAGTAAAAGATTTTTTTAGTGTTCATATGTTTTTAAGTATATTAGTAATTATATTCCTTATGTATGTTAAAGAATATATTTTAGGGGGAGTTACATTACTATTGTTTATTTTAACCATGGTACTTAAAGCGGTATATTCTAGAAATATAGTAAATAGAGCTAAGTTCATGGAAAAGCTTAATGATACTACAGCAAGAGTTTTAAGAAATGGTGTAGAAAAAATAATAAAATCAGAAGAAATAGTAAAGGGGGATATTGTACTTTTTTCTAAGGATTCATTAATTCCAGCAGACTTAAGAATAATAAGGGCAGAGGATTTAAAAGTAGATGAAAAAAATATTACTGGAGAAAAGTTTTTTAAAGATAAATTTGATAGTAAGATAGATTCAGCTGTATATTCTGTTGAAGAAATGAAGAATATGCTGTTTAAAGGTTCAGTGATAAAAAGTGGACAAGGTGCTGGAGTTGTTGTGGAAACTGGTAATTCAACACATCTTGGAAAAACATTAATTTTAATGACAAGTGCAGATAATAATAAACATACCCTTGGACGTAAGTTAGAGAAAAAATTAAGTGGATTTATGTCTATATCATTAATAATTGCTATTATATTTTCTTTAATTAATATATATTTCACTAAATCATATACTAGCTTATATTTATCTGTATTTTTAACACAAGTAGTTCCAATAACTATTATAATATTTGGTTTTATAAGATTCTTAAAGAGAGAACTAAAGAAAAGTGGAATAAATTTAATAAATATATCTGCTCTCGATTTAATACGTGAAGTTAATATTCTTTTTATGGACAAGATAGGTTCAGTAACAAAAGAAGAAATGATTGTAGATAAGATTTATATTAATAATAAAATACATTCAGCAAAGGAAGTTGTTTTTTCAAAAGAAGTTACAACAAGAAGACTTTTAGAAGGAATATTATTATGTAACAATGCTGAATATTATGGAGAGGACGAAAAGGCAAAAGGGGATCTTATAGATGTTGCTTACCTTAAGTTTGCTTATGAAAAAGGAATAAAGAAGTTTGAAATAGAAGAGTTAAATAGAAGAATATTTGAAATTCCAATGGATTCAGATAAAAAAATGATTACTACTATTAATAAAGCTAAAAAAGGATGTAGAGCAAACTGCAAGGGAAGTGTAGAAGCAGTATTATCTCGTTGTAATTATATAATGATTGATGGTCTTCAAAGAGAAATCACTAATGAAGACATATCAAGATTAAAAGCTATAGATTATAATTTATCTCTTGAAGGATATATAACTCAGGCTGTAGCTTATAGAAACTTTAGTTATATACCAACAGTTGGAGAAAATATAGAAAATAATCTTGTGTTTACAGGTATAATTGCTTTAAATAATCCATTAAGTGATGAACTTGATGAAGAAATTGAAGCTATTAAGAGCAGAGGAATAATACCAATAGTATTCACAGATGACAATAAAATTACAGCTACAACAGTTGGACGTAAATCTAAACTAGTTTCAAGTAACAGCAGAGTAATTGCAGGAGTAGAATTACAGTCTTTAGAAAAAGAAGAACTTATTGAAACTGTTTCTAAGACAAGAGTATTCTCAAGAGTAAGTCCAGAGCTTAGAGCTAGAATAGTAGGACTTTTTGTAAAGGATAATTACAAGGTTGCATCCTTTGGAGAATCTTTAGGAGATTTACCATCAATATGTATTTCTAAACTTGGAATTAGTAAAGGAAATGCAGCTAAGATTATAAAAAATGCATCAGATATATTTATGGAAAACAACTTCTTAAAGGGATTTTTAAGTGTTTTTGATATATCTGAAAAGTTTAGAGATGGAATTAATAAATTTAGATCGTTTATTTTAGGAATTATTATTGCTCAAATAATATCCTTAAATATGGTATCTATCTTTAATGGAGATTTTACTTTAGGTTATGCACCAATAATAATATTTAATATATTAGTGCTATCACCACTTTCATTTATAGCATTGTCTTCATCAAGAGAGAAAATATCGAAGATTTTTCCAAGAATTATTCTTTATGTTACCTTTACAATAGGTGCGCTATATGATTTGAAAAATGGATATGATGCTGTATGGGTTTTACTATTTGGAGTTTATGCAATAGGATATTGCATTGTAAATTGTCACATAGATATAAAGAACAAGTCCTTAAAAGTAGTATTTTTATTATTAGCTATACTATTTTTAGGAATTGGTGTTGCAGCACTAATAAGTATTAGTGGAAATGCTTTTTCTAATAGTGAATTAATAAAAATAGGAGGTATAGCAGTAGGTAGCTTTGTTCTTGAATTAATGTTGAAAAAGTGGCAAGAATAAGGATGAGGTGATCATCCATATGAAATTAGTTAATATTGAAGAGGTAAATAATCCTATTATTTATATATCAATAGCGTTTATTTCAGCTTCATTAGCTTTTGCTTTTTTAGAAAGCAGATATATATGGCTGGCAGTTTTAACTGTTGGCCTTTTTTTTATATTTATTAAAATAAGTACTAACTATGCATTTACATTAATAATAATTATATTTTTTTCACTCAGCATAATTAATAACTATATATATTATAATTTGGATATTACAAGTGATTTTAATGGAAGTATTACAGTAACAGAAAAGAAGTCTTATTATGCTATTGGAAGCTATAAAGGAAGGCTCTTATATCTAGAGGGGGATTTAAAAAATATTAAAACAGGACAGAAAATAGACCTTTATGGAAGTTTTGATAAAAAAATAGATTTTGAAAATGGAACTTTAGGAAGCTTAAAGTTACTAAAGGTTAATAGTGTTTGTGATACTTATAAAAGAAAACTTTATAACCTTAGAGAAAAGGTTTTTGAAAGTCTAAAGAATAATATAGGAGAGAGGAAAAGTGCTTTGATTTCATCAGTAGCCTTTGGATATACTGATAATTTAGATGAGGCTGATAAGACAGATATGCAAAACTTAGGTGTAATTCATGCTGTAAGTGTATCAGGCCTTCATGTGGCGTTAATTTTTAATCTTATTAAGGGTTTATTAGGTGTTAAGTTTGGAATTGTAATTACTTTAGTATATGTACTTTTAACAGGTGCAGCATTTTCCTCAATAAGAGCATTTATTATGGTACTTTTATTAAATTCAGCAGTAATATTTAAGAAGAAATATAATGGACTTGGAGCTCTTGCCTTTAGTGCAGCAGTAATAACCTTAGTTAAGCCTTATGCTCCATATAAAACTGGATTTCAATTATCTTTTTTAGCAGCCCTAGGTATTATTTTATTTTCTAAGCCTATTAATAAAAGATTATATAGGCTTCCAAAAATTTTAAATGATACCGTAAGTGTTTCCTTTGCAGCAGAAGTATTTACTATTCCTATAATGCTAACAAAGTTTGGAGAATGTTCTTTATTATTTCTTTTTGGAAATTTAATATTAGTTCCTTTATTAAATATTCTTATATATCTAGGAAACCTTATGCTTATAACTGTAAATTTGCCTAAAGTATTTGATTTTTTAAGTTTTGTAGTTTTAAAGATTATTGGAATTTTTGACAGCATTAATGATGAACTTAATTTAATACTTTCAGGAAGCATTTATTTGAATAAAAATATGGTGTTACTATACTGTTTTTTATTATTGACTATATTGTTTTATGTAAAAGGATTTAGAAAGGCAAAAATTCTGCCTTTAATTGTTTTTGCTCAGCTATTAATAAGTATATATAGCCCAATTTTAAGGATAGACTATCTAAAAGAAGGAGGGTGTCTTGTTAGCTATAGAGGTGAAAGAAAGATCATTACTAATTCAAGGAATGTTGATATGAAAAAACTTAAAGAAAAAAATATTGCATATGAAGGATACAGACAGGCAAAAAGAGTTAGTATTTGTGATAATATATCTTTGGTTCTTGAAGAAAAAAACTATATATTAAAAATAAAAAATAATAAGTATTTATTAAGATTTAGTAATAAAGAAAAGATATATGGAAATTATGATATAATTGATTTTGTAAATAAAAAAGTAGATGGATTTTATATAATTAATGATAAATTATATTGTTTTTAAATGAAAGGCGGATTACGTTGATTGCTTATGATGAATTAGAGAAAAATATTAAAAATAAATCAATAGAAAATTCATATATATTTTGTGGTATTGATGATGAATTGATTAAAGAAGGAATTGAAGAAATAAAGAAAATTGTTGTTCCAAAGGGAATGGAGGATTTAAACTATATAAGACTTGATGGATTAAATACTTCTATGGATGAAATAATTAATGCTTGTGAAACTATGCCTTTTATGGGAGAAAAGAAGCTTGTACTTGTATCAAGGGCAGATTTTTTTAGAGATAAATCTGATAGTCATGGAACTAAAATTTATAATGAAATGAAAAATTATTTAAAGGACCTACCTCCTTATACTGTACTTATTTTATATTATGTATTTAATGATAAGAGAGAAACAGCTAAGAAAAATAAAAAACTTATGGCTTTAGATAAGGTGACAACATTAGTTCATTTTGATAAGCTTAAGCGGGATAAATTTATTAAAAAGATTGAAAGTATATTTAATGAAAAGGGGAAAAATATAGGAAAAGTAGAACTTAGATACTTCTCAGAAAAGGTTCAGAACAATTTTAATATAATAAAGCTAGAGATAGATAAGCTTATTGATTATACAGAGGGAAGAGAAATTACTAAGAAGGATATAGATAAATTACTTCCAACTAGTAGCGAAGATGATGTATTTGATTTAGTAGATCTTATATCTCAAAGAAAGATTGAAAAGGCAATAGATATTATGGATGAATTACTTTTTAAAGCAGATCAGCATATGCTTATAGTAACTTCTATAGAAAATCAATTTAAAAGATTATACGAAATAAAAGTAGGAATGAAAAATGGTAAGAAAGTTAATGATTTTGTGGCGGAATTTCATATTCCTGCTTTTGTATGTGAAAAGCTTATGAATTTAAGTGGGAGATTTTCTCTAAGGCAGCTTGAAGGACTTATTAAATTATGTGTGAAAACAGAAGGAAAGTTAAAATCTACTGGAGTAGATAAAACTATGGAACTTGAACTTCTTTTATTAGGTACATTAATGGTGAAAAAATAGATATAAAAAGGTTATAGGGTATATTTAAATTATTAGAGTTTAGATATACCTTATAACCTTTTTTTCTGTAAAATGTAAAAAACCGATCTGAAACCAGATCGGTAATATTACAATTAAGCCATAGCGTTTAACTTTGCAGCTAATCTTGACTTCTTTCTAGCAGCCATATTCTTGTGAACTACTCCCTTTTGAGCAGCCATGTCTAAAGCTTTAGTAACTTTTACAAATGATTCTTTAGCTTCTGCAGCGTTGTTAGCTTCAACAGCAGCTTCGAATTTCTTTATAGTAGTCTTTAAAGCAGACTTAATCATTTTGTTTCTAGCAGTCTTCTTTTCTGCAACTAATATTCTCTTCTTTGCTGATTTGATATTTGCCATTTAATTTCACCCCCTCTAAATTTAATAGGGCCTCTTGCAGTTTTTTGGGGAAATCTGCGTACGAGTCGTATTCAACACACCATATTATAGCATCGAAAGTATAAACATTCAAGTATTAAATTTATGTAAATCGGAAAAATTAAAAATAAGCAACAAAAAGTGAGGTGGAATGATGATAAATGTAAGAACAGATCTGGCTATGGAGGCTAGTGAAATCTATAAAGAAGAGAATAAAAAGGAGGCTGATGGAGTAATTGTAGAGGAATTAGAAGATGAAGGCACTAAAATTACTAAAGTGACAATACTTGATGACAAAGCAGGTGAAAATATAGGAAAACCTAAGGGAACATACATAACTTTAGATATTCCTAAGTTCACGGCTTATGATGGCGGTCTTATGGATGATGTTTCAAAGGCTTTAGGAAGAACTTTGAAAAAACTAATAGGCATAAAGGAAAATCAATTAGCTTTAGTAGTGGGGCTTGGTAATTTGAAGGTTACACCAGATGCATTAGGCCCTAAAGTAACAGAAGGAATTATGGTTACAAGACATTTAAAATCTGTTATGCCAGATGTTATTGATGATAGTGTCTTTCCTATAGCAGCAATAGCACCAGGAGTTTTAGGAGTTACAGGAGTAGAAACAGGAGAAATAATAAGAGGCTTAGTTGAAAAAATACATCCTGATGTTGTTGTGTGTATAGATGCTCTTGCTTCAAGAAAGATAGAAAGAGTAAATAAAACTATTCAAATAAGTGATACTGGAATTTCACCAGGGGCAGGTGTAGGAAACCACAGAATGAAATTAAATGAAGAAACTTTAGGGGTTAAAGTTATTGCAATTGGAGTTCCAACTGTTGTAGATGCAGCAACTATTGCAAATGATACTATTGATCTTGTTTTAGATGATCTAATTAAGCAAAGTGAAGAAGGAAAAGATTTTTATAATATGCTTAAAAAAGTAGATAAGGAAGAAAAAAATCTTCTTATAAGAGAAATATTAAATCCTTATGTAGGTGATCTTGTTGTTACACCTAAGGAAATAGACCTTGAAATAGATTCTTTATCTAAGATTATTGCAAATGGGATAAATATAGCTCTTCAGCCTAATATGACTATGGAAGATATAAATAAGTTTTTAAATTAATAATAATTATGTAAATCTCTCATATAAATATAAAGTAATGATTTTTATTTTAGGAGGGGGTTTATGTGTATAGACAAGTGGCAGGAAGTAAAGGGACTGACCATGATATTAATTTAATAGTTATAATTTTACTAGTATTAATAAGTATATTTTCATATAGGGTAATAAATATTTTGAAAAGTAGTAGTGAAAGAGGAGCTTTAGCCTATGTCCAATTATTAAATTTTGATATGCCTTTAGTTGAAAACACAATATATGATGAAGGTGCTTATGCAGAAAATAAACTTTCTGTGAAAAGAGTATGCTATGAAGCGTTAGGATTATCTAATATTAATGCACTTGCAATAGTTAAAAATGAAGTTCCATTTTTTAAGGTAGATGATGATATGGGGCTTAGTTCTATTGTAAGTAAAAACCATATTGACCCATTTTCTTTAGATGAAAATTCAATTTCAAAAGTGGAAAGTGATAAAGATCCTAGTACAGCAGTATCTACATCAGCTTATGACCCTTCATTAAAAAAAGAACTTAATTCAGCTCAGGTGGAAGTTTTAATTTATCATACTCATACTACAGAGAATTATAGAGAAACATCAGGGGATACTACTGATGAAAGATTTAATGTTGTGGGCGTAGGCGATGCAATTGTAGATGAGCTTCAAAATAATTATGGAATAGCTACAATTCATGATAAAACTATTCATTGTATTTCTTATAATGATAGTTACAAAAGGTCTAATGAAACTGTAAGTGCTTATCTTAATAAGTATGGAGATTTTAAACTTATAATTGACCTTCATAGAGATTCTGTTGATGATAAAAACTCAGTAACAGCAAATATAAATGGTGAAAATGTTACTAAATTAATGTTTGTTACAACAAAGAATAGTAAGAGGTTTAGTAAAAATCAGGCTTTAGCAGAAGAATTTTTTAATAATGCAAACAGATTATTCCCAGGACTTACAAGAAAAATTTACACTTATAATAGAGGTATGAATGCATTTAATCAAAGTTTAAGTGATGGAAGTATTCTTATTGAATGTGGTGCAAATGTAAATACTTCAGAAGAGGCTCAAAAATCAGGAAGATATATTGCAAGGTTAATTGCTGAGCATATAAATAGAAAATAGAGGTATAAAAAATAAAGAATTGAGCATCCTTTAAGATAAGAAATTTATCTTTTGGGGGTGCTTTTTTGAAAAGAGTAAAAAGGATTAAGGCTGTAATTATTACTATTTGTATAGTTGCTGTTATAATAGGATTAGTAAAAGTAAATATCATAAATACTAGGGCTTTATCACCTCTTGGAAATTCAGAAGAAAACTACGAAAGGATAAAAGAGAGCTTTGGTGATGATTTTTCAAGTTTTATTAATGATAATTCAGAGGTAAAGATTTATATAGATGATGAAAAAGATAATATTTTAATTAGGATAGGCAAAGAAAATTATATAATAAAAAAAGAATCATATCTTATTAATATTTTAAATAATGCTAAAGAATCTGTAAAAGATATTATTAGTGAAGCTTATAATATGTTCATGGAATAAAGTTCTTTGTGTTGACATAAACTCAGTATTGTGTGATATAATTTAGATTGATTTAGTATAATGGGGGTGAATTAACCGTTATAGAAGGTACGGTTTAGATATATGAATAATGATAGAAAGAAGTACATAAGAAACTTTTCAATTGTAGCTCATATTGACCATGGTAAGTCTACTCTTGCCGATAGATTATTAGAAGCAACAGGTACTCTTACTCAAAGAGAAATGGAAGACCAGGTTCTAGATAATATGGAACTTGAAAGGGAAAGAGGAATCACAATAAAGTCTCAGGCTGCAAGACTTATCTATAAAAGAGATAATGGAGAAGAATATATATTAAATCTTATAGATACTCCAGGTCACGTAGACTTTAATTATGAAGTTTCAAGAAGTTTAGCAGCTTGCGAAGGAGCATTACTTGTTGTTGATGCTACACAAGGTATACAGGCACAAACATTAGCTAATACATACTTAGCTCTTGATAACGACTTAGAAATAGCGCCTGTAATAAATAAAATTGACCTTCCATCTCAAAGAGCAGATGAAGTTAAACAAGAAATCGAAGATGTTATTGGAATTGAAGCAGAAAGTGCACCAATGATTTCAGCTAAGACAGGACTTAATATTAAGGATGTTTTAGAAGAAATAGTTGAAAGACTTCCTTCACCAGAAGGAGATGAAGAAGCTCCATTAAAAGCTTTAATATTTGACTCATACTATGACAGCTATAGAGGAGTTGTATGCCACGTAAGAATTAAAGATGGTACTGTTAAAACAGGAACAAAAATTAAGCTTATGGCAACAAATAAGGTATATGAAGTGGTAGAAGTAGGAGTATTTACACCTAAACTTATGCCAATTAAAGAGCTTAAGGCTGGAGATGTTGGTTATATAACAGGATCTATTAAAAATGTTAGAGATGCCAGAGTTGGTGATACTATAACAGAAGCAGATAGACCAACTAAAGAAGCTCTTCCAGGATATAAGCCAGCAGTACCAATGGTTTATTCAGGAATATATCCAGTAGATGGAGCTAAATATGAAGAACTTAAAGAAGCATTAGAAAAATTACAAATAAATGATGCTGCATTAAGTTTTGAACCTGAAACATCAATTGCCTTAGGATTTGGATTTAGATGTGGATTCTTAGGATTACTTCATATGGAAATAATTCAAGAAAGAATAGAGAGAGAATTTAATTTAGATATCATTACTACAGCACCATCAGTTATTTATAAAGTTATAAAAACAGATGGAGAAAAGTTTGATATTACAAATCCAACAAATCTTCCAGAACCAACAGAAATAGATTATATGGAAGAACCAATTGTAAAGGCATCTATAATTACACCAACAGAATACGTAGGTGCAGTAATGGAACTTTGCCAAGAAAGAAGAGGAGTATATATTGATATGCAGTACATGGAAGAAACAAGAGCTGTTATCAATTATGATATACCTTTAAATGAAATAGTATATGACTTCTTTGATACTTTAAAATCAAGAACAAGAGGATATGCATCGCTTGATTATGAATTTAAAGCATATGAAAAAGCTGAACTTGTTAAGTTAGATATCTTATTAAATGGAGATACTGTTGATGCTTTATCTATGATAGTTCCTAAGGAAAGAGCTTATCATAAAGGAAGAGCTATTGCAGAAAAACTTAAAGAAATAATTCCAAGACAATTATTTGAAGTTCCAATACAAGCTACAAGCAGCAGTAGGTTCAAAGATTATAGCAAGAGAAACTATTAAAGCCATGAGAAAAGACGTTTTAGCTAAATGTTATGGTGGAGATATTTCTAGAAAGAAAAAGCTTTTAGAAAAGCAAAAAGAAGGAAAGAAGAGAATGAGACAGGTAGGTTCAGTTGAAGTGCCACAAGAAGCATTTATGGCTGTACTAAAGACTGACTAATCTTTAATAAAATAAATTATATTATAATTATAGTAGTTTACAGGGGGATAATTATGTTTTTAGAGGAATTAAATAAAAGTGAATCAGTAGCATTTGTTAATTTAATAAAAGAATTAGCTATGGTAGATAAAGTTTTTGCTAGAGAAGAGAAAAAATTAATTAAAGAATATAAAGAAGAATTAAAGCTTTCTGATGATGAAATTAAAGAAATGGATATGAATGAAATAGTGTCAGAACTTCAATCTTCTTCAAAGAGAATAAAATTAATTATTTATTTCGAACTTGTAGGACTATCATTAGCAGATGGAAAATATGATGAAAGAGAAATAGATTTCTTAGATGAAATAGCAGAAAAATTTGATGTATCAAGAGCTAAGAAAATAGCAATTGCTAATTATTTTTATAACTTCAAAGAAATATACAAATTCTCTGTAGTTGATTCTAAAAGCAAAATTGATTTGTTGAGAGAAGATGTAGAGTTATTATTATCATAAAAGAGATGTGTGCTGATTTCAGCACACATTTTTTGTTCGCCCAGCATGTTTGCTGAGCCAGCAGGCTGAAAGAAGCCTGCGTCGCCGTCCCGATAGGAAGACAACTCGAATGCAAGTGCGTTATTGGCAACGATAAGGTATGAAGGAAGCGCTAGAGGACATATGGAACATAACGCAAGTAAACCAAGTATTGGCTTATAAAGTGGATAACCTTGCAAAAAGTAGGAAAGTCCAAAGTTCGGTAGTTACTTTATAAGTTTTTATGGATGTGTTCATATGGGGCAGGCAAGCTTAACTGGGGAAGCTTTATATTATCTCATA
>NZ_FPBY01000315.1 GCF_900116755.1 Clostridium sp. DSM 8431 | reverse complement strand
AGGTTTAGTAGAAAAATATATAAATATTCGTCTACACTATTTAGTATTTCAAATACGAGGAATTTATAAAAAATTTTGTAGCTGGAAGCTAGATTATATCTAGCTTTCGGTCTTATTATATGGTAAATTAGTTAATCATATAGTGAGGAATTTTAAATGAAAAAGAGTAAGATAAAATTGATTTTAGAAGATCATTGGAGTGATTTTCTAAAGATATACAATAAAAATATAAGAAAAAATGTTAAAGATGAAGTTAAAAAGGTATTACGATGTAAAGATATAAGACATGGTTACATAGAATTTAAATGTGATAAATGTAATATTACAAAGAAGGTTGGTTTTACGTGCAAAAGCCGTTTTTGTACATCTTGTGGTAAAGTTTATACGGATAGATGGGTTGATAATATGCTTGGAAATTTAATAAATGTTAAGCATAGACATATAGTTTTTACAATTCCAAAAGAATTAAGAAAGTTTTTCGGAGCAGATAGACAAAGACTTAAAATATTACCGAAATGCGCAGCTAAAGCTGTTATGAGTTGGATGTACAAGCTAAATAAGAGTGAAGAATTTACACCAGGAATAGTTACTGTAATTCATACTTTTGGTAGAGATTTAAAATGGAATCCTCATGTGCATATGATGGTTACAGAAGGTGGAACAGGGAAGAAGACTGAATGGAGACATATTAAGCACTTCTCATATGAATCTTTAAGAAAAAGATGGCAAAAGGTTTTGTTAGATGAGATTACATCTATTTGTGGAAATACTAAGTCGATGAGAACATTAAAGAATAAGTTATATAAAAATAACGGTGAAGGATTTTATGTTCATGCAAAAACTCAAATAAAATCAGCTAAGATAGCAGCTAAATACGTTGGAAGATATGTTGGACGACCTGCAATAGCAGAGTCTCGGATACTTAATTATGATGGAACATATGTAACTTATAAGTATACACGACATGAAGATAATAAAGTTGTTATTGAAAAAGTCCATGTGTATGAATTTATAAAGAAATTAATAATACATATACCAGAGAAAAACTTTAAGATGGTAAGATATTTTGGTATTTATTCTAGGAGAAGCAAAGGAAAACATAACTTCATTAAAATGATTGAAGATAAAATATTAAGGCTGAGAAGATCTCTTGATAAATGGCAATATAGAATCTTGGCGAGCTTTGGTGTTAGTCCCTGTAACTGCCCTATATGCAATAAGAGAATGAGATTTTATGATATTGTATATCCCAAATATGGTTCGATGCGTGAATACTTAAAAAATAAAATTCTAGAAGGAACTAGAGAAAAGCTTGAAGAAGCTATTGAAATATATTCTGTTACAAAAGGAATAGTATATGGTAGAATTAATCCGACATCACGATAGTTGGAGGAATTCAGTATGGAAGAAACAATAAAATATAAATGTACACAATGTGGTATGGAAGAAGATATTC
>NZ_FPBY01000029.1 GCF_900116755.1 Clostridium sp. DSM 8431 | reverse complement strand
GAGAACATCCTTATATAAATACGAACTTTAAAGGACGTCCACCTATATTTGAATAGCTTGTTTTATTTATCACTCTATTTAGTAATTGAGCCTTTGTATTTTCTACTAAGTTATTTGAAATTAAACTTAAATCCTCACTCTTTTCACTTACTTCATCACTTAAATTGCTAACATTAGAAATCATAGAAGAAAAACTATCTATTGTAACTTTAAGTTCCTTTTTCATTACTTCAAATTCATTTTCTCCATTTACCTTTAATTCAACATTTAAGTTTCCTTGTGACACTTCTTTTAAAACTAAAATAACATCATTAATTGAAGTTTTTATTGCTTTTATTACAAAGAAAACCACTGCTGAGACAATAATAATTGTTAATAAAATAAAACCTATACTTGTAAATTTTAATCTTGTAAAAAGATTTTCATTAGTTACTTTTTCTTCAGCAATATATTCTTGAACATAACTTCTTAAAGTCTCAAAATTTTCATTAACTTTATTATATTTTTCTTCAAATTCATCTTCGTAATTGTCTTCAAGTCCAATTATAAAATGACTACTACCAAACTCAGGTTTTTCTACTTTTTTTCCTTTAACCTCTGAAAATTCATTAAATAATGATTGTAAAGACTCCAAATTTTCAATTTCTGTTTCATCATTATCATCTAACTCTAAACTTGACTTTATAAATTCTCCTATTGAATCTAAATCATCTTCAGCACTATCAATATTCTCCATACCTCTACCTTCAGCTAAATTTAAAATAATGCTTTTAATAGCAAGAGCTTTTTCTTTTTCGGTCAAAATTTCATAATTCCAATTATTATATGATTCTATCAGTCTATAACTAGAATTTAGAGATGTAAGACCATTAATACTTACTATACCTAAAAGTATCTCAGATAACAGAGCCACTCCCCCCCATAATAAATATAAGCGTTGAAATTTTCACCTTTTTTATCCTTTCTCTCATACTTCCTCCTAGTACCTCTTTTTATTCTCGGCACAATTATGCAATATTTTCCCTTGATTTTCTATCACTTTTTCTATCACAATCATATTTTATTGTTATATTAAAAATTTTAGTCTGGATTATTAAATAAAGTGATAAATGAAACCAGCTATTTAAATATAAATCAACATCTCTTAAAATTCATTTTTTATAAGAATATTTACCCTCTATAAAAAAAGTATTTTTTCTTAATTTTATCAAAAAATGATAGTGCGATATAACTATCACACTATCATTTTCTTAATCTTCTGCTAACTTTCTATATTTATTTAATCTTTCCATTGCATCTCTTTCTGTCTTTGCAAAAAGCTCTTCAGCATGTTCTGGGAAAGCTTTTGCAAGGGAAGCATATCTTACTTCTCCCATGAGAAAATCTCTAAATTTTCCATTAGGTTCCTTCTTGTAATCTAGAGAAAAAGGATTTTTCTCATCAGCAACAGCTGGATTATATCTATAAAGCTGCCAATATCCACAATGAACTGCTTTTCTTTCTTCTTCTTGAGAAGTTGACATACCAAGTTTTATACCATGATTTATACATGGTGCATAAGCTATTATTAATGATGGTCCAGGATAATTTTCTGCTTCAGTTATAGCTTTTAAAGTTTGACTCTTATCTGCACCCATGGCTACCTGTGCTACATAAATATATCCATAGGACATAGCCATCATTCCTAAATCTTTCTTCTTTGTTTTTTTACCATTTGCTGCAAATTGTGCAACTGCTGCAGCTGGTGTTGATTTAGAAGACTGTCCTCCTGTATTTGAATAAATTTCAGTATCAAATACAAGTACATTAACATCTTCACCAGAAGCTAATACATGATCTAAGCCTCCATATCCAATATCATATGCCCAGCCATCTCCACCAAATATCCATTGGCTTCTCTTAACTAAATGATCTTTATCAAATACAATTGATTTTGCAGCTGGGTCTTCCATATTAGACACTACATCAAAAACTCGATTTGTTCTAAGTCTTGTTCCTTCTCCATTGTCTTTATGGTCAAGCCAATCTTGTAAAACTTTAGCCTCTTCTTTAGAAACACCCTTTTCTAATAATCTACTTATATTGGATGCAATTCTTTCTCTAATTGCTTGAGATGCTAAAAACATACCAAAACCAAATTCAGCATTATCTTCAAATAAGCTATTAGCCCATGCAGGTCCACGCCCCTTTTGATCTTTTGAATATGCAGTTGAAGGGGTAGATGCTGCCCATATAGATGAACATCCTGTTGCATTTGCAATCATCATTCTATCACCAAATAGTTGTGTAACAAGCTTAGCATAGGAAGTTTCTCCACATCCTGCACAAGCACCTGAATATTCAAGTAATGGAGTTTCAAATTGACTTCCTTTAACAGTATTCTTATTCATAGGATTTCTTTGCTTAACATTATTAACTGTATAATCCCAAACATCTATTTGCTCTTCTTGTGTAGATTTTGGTTTCATTATTAAAGCTTTTCCTGGTGCAGGACATACTTCTGCACAGTTTGAACATCCTGTACAATCTAGAGGAGTTACACCAACTGAATAATATAATTTCTCTTCACTCTTTAAGGCCTTAGGCTCTAGTAATTTAATTCCTTTAGGTGCATTTTCTTTTTCCTCTTCACTTAATAAAAATGGTCTTATTGATGCATGAGGACATACATATGAACATTGGTTACATTGAATACATTTTTCAGGTTGCCATTCAGGTACATTAACAGCAATTCCTCTCTTTTCATAATTTGATGTACCATGCATAAATGAGCCATCATCTACTCCATGTTTAATAAATATTGATACAGGAAGATTATCTCCTTCAAGTCTATTCATAGGGTTAACTATTTCTTTTACAAACTCAGGCTGATTATGAGTACCAGTAAATTCTGCTTCCTTAGCATTTTTCCAAGAATCAGGAACATCTATCTTAACAATTGAATCAATACCTTTATCAATTGCTTCATTATTCATATTTACAATTTGTTCACCTTTTTTACCATATGAAGAAACAACAGCTTCTTTTAAATACTTAACAGCATCTTGAACTGGAATGATATTTGCAATCTTAAAAAATGCAGACTGCATTATCATATTAATTCTTCCACCAAGACCTATATCTTGAGCTATTTTCACTGCATTTAATGTATAAAATTCAATATTATTTTCTGCAATATATTTTTTCATTCCTCCAGGAAGCTTATCTTCAAGTTCATCTTTATCCCAAAGAGTATTTAAAAGGAACTTACCATTTTTCTTTAAACCTCCAAGAACATCATATTTATAAACATAGGATTGATTATGACATGCTATAAAATCTGCCTTATCAATTAAATAGGATGATTTTATTCTTTCCTTTCCAAATCTTAAGTGAGATACTGTAATTCCTCCTGATTTCTTTGAATCATAATAAAAATATCCTTGAGCATACATTTCAGTATGATCTCCAATAATCTTAATAGCACTCTTATTAGCTCCAACAGTACCATCTGAACCTAATCCCCAGAACTTACATGATGTTATATTTCCTGTAGACACATCAATATCAACTTTTTCAAGAGATGTATTAGTAACATCATCAATTATTCCTAGAGTAAAGCCATCTTTAGGATTATCACTTTCTAGATTCTTATATACAGCTGCTATATCTGAAGGAGTTGGGTCTTTTGAACCTAATCCAAATCTTCCTCCTATAATTAGTGGCGCATTTTTATCATTGTGATATGCTTTTACTATATCTAAGTATAATGGTTCTGCTATAGAACCTGGTTCCTTAGTTCTATCTAAAACTGCTATCTTTTTAACTGTTTTAGGTATAACTTTAAGCAATCTTTCTACTGAGAAAGGTCTATATAATCTTACTTTAATAAGACCAGTTTTTTCACCTTTAGCATTTAAATAATCAATTGTTTCTTCACAAGTCTCTGTTACAGACCCCATAGCTATTATAATTCTATCAGCATCAGAAGCTCCATAATAATCAAAGCAATGATATTCTCTTCCTGTAAGTTCTGTAATTTTACTCATATATTCTTCTACTACAAATGGAATATCATCATAATATTTATTTACAGCTTCTCTTGTTTGAAAATATATATCTGGGTTTTGTGCAGTACCTATAGTTTTTGGATCATTTGGAGTTAATGCATTATCCTTAAAAGCTTTTAGAGCATCCTTATCTACTAATTTACCTAAATCATCATATTCTAAAACTTCTATCTTTTGTATTTCATGAGACGTTCTAAAACCATCAAAGAAATTCAAAAAAGGCATCCTACACTTTATAGCACTTAAATGAGCAACAGCAGATAAGTCCATTACATCTTGTACTGAGCCTTCACAAAGCATGGCAAATCCTGTTTGTCTTGCCGCCATAACATCTTGATGATCACCAAAAATATTTAATGATGATGCTGCTAGTGCTCTTGCTGCAACATGAATAACTCCAGGAAGTCTTTCTCCTGCTATCTTATACATATTAGGTATCATAAGAAGTAGTCCTTGAGATGCTGTAAAGGTTGAAGCTAATGCTCCTGCTTGCAATGCTCCATGAAGCGCACCTGCTGCTCCTGCCTCTGATTGCATTTCTACAACTTTAACCTCTTGCCCAAATATATTTTTCTTTTCTTGAGCACTCCACGCATCTACCTTTTCTGCCATAGGAGATGATGGAGTTATAGGAAAGATTACGGAAACATCTGTGAAGGCATAAGCAATATGTGCAGCTGCCGTATTCCCATCCATTGTCTTCATCTTTCTCATAAATGTACACCTTCCTTTCTTATGTTTAAAAATAATGTTTCTTTATTATTAATAACTGTTTTATTTTGCCCTTTACTAGTATTTTTATACCGTTGCCCATATCTCTTCCTAAATTCCAAATTTCAAGCAAAAAGGTGAACCTCTATTTTTAAAGAGATTCACCTTTTTTAATTTTTACTTATAATCTATTCCATAAGTCTCAAAAGATTTATTTTCAGTATTCAAAATTAATATACCCATACTAAAATCATTAGAATCTGGAGTTAAATAGGAATCATAAAATATATAACCTATCTTACCCTCATTTGTATATTTATGATCTATTAACTCCCAGTTACGAAAGTACCCAGTATTATTATTTATGTAATCATCCTTAGAATAATCTATTTCATTAGTTATGCAGTTTCCATTATATATTTCTTTTTCTGATAAAGATTTTATATTTTTTATGTTATCAGCATCTAAATTATAGCAATAAATATCACCTTCATCTTCTCCACTTACTATATAAATTTCCATTCCATCTTTACTAACCTTAAAGCTTGTCTTTCCATAACTTAGATTATTATTTCTTCTAAAATCAGATAAATCTAAGGCTCTTACTATACTTTTAGTTTTAAAATCAAAGACTAAAAGACTTACATCAGTATTTATTATTATCTTATCATCTGAAACATATAATATGTCTGTACTTTGCATAGATTGTAGTTTTTTTGTTTTAGCTAATACTTCAGAAATACTTTTAGTATTAGGAGTTACTACTACCTCTTCTTTTTCTGTTTCTGCAATATTTTCTTCTGTAACTTCAGCATTAACCTGTTTAATATTATAGTTATAAAAATATATGCCGCTTACCACTAAAATTGTTATAACACTAATTAATAATAAAATAACTTTTGTTTTTTTCATTTATTCCTCTCCTAATTTGAAAATCGCAACCTATTATACCACAATATATAACAAAGTGATATAAAAATAGATGTAATCTAATTCACATTTAATATTTTTTCTAGATTACATCTTTAATTCTAAATTTAAAATTTATACAACCTATTAATAACTGATGTTGTATGTTCACAAATTTCACTAGTATTTTTATAATTTAATTTCTTCCATTCAATTTCTTCTCCAACATTAATTTTTACATGTGTAGGTTTTATTCTTTTTGATTCTTCAAAGGCCTTATAAGAATTAACCAAAGCTATAGGAAGAATATTTTTACCAGATTTAATAGCAAGCTTAAAACTTCCATTTTTAAATTCTCCTAATCTATCTTCCATAATCCTTTTCCCTTCTGGAAAAATCACTACAGATTTCCCTCCTTTTAAGACTTCAGAAGCTTCTAATATAATCTTTGCTGATTGTCTAATATTATCTCTGTCCATAAACAAGCAGCCTATTTCTTTAAACCATATATTAACTATAGGTGTCTTTTTCAATTCATCTTTTCCAATAAAAATAAATGGTTTTTCAAAAAGCCAGATTAACATTAAACTATCTAAGTCGCTTTTATGATTAGCTATTATTAGATAACTCTTTTCATTATCTATATTTTCTTTTCCTGATAACTTTATATCCATTCCTGCTACTTTTACAGCCATTTTTACAAGTCTTCTTAAAAGCTTATAATTTGCAGCTTCTCTCTCTTCTTTATTTTTTGTTCTGTTATATAACCTTAAAGGCCATGTTAAGATTGTATAAAATAAAAGTAAAATCCCAATTAATATTATCCTCATTTTTGCCCCCTATTTTATTACTACTTTATATATTATATATAAATTTTATTTAATGACTTATTAATTAAATATTTCATCAATTAGAAAATGAACTAATTCCTTAAGTTCTTCCGGTCCTTCATTTAAAGTTATTTCATTTCTCTTTAAAAGTTTTTCTTTAGTTAACTTATCTTCAATTACACCCTTTCCTTCATTTGCATAATCAAGTATTAATGGTTGAAGTCTATCCATCATAGCTCCATACTTAGCCTCTAAGCTTTCACACTTTTCAAATTCCCACCATAAAGCCATAAATTCTTCCCTCTGCTCTTTTGGAAGTCTATTAAATAGCTCTTTAGCTGCCTTTATTTCTCTCTCTTCCTTATCTTCATATCCTGCTTCATCAAAAGCAAAGGTATCTCCTGCATATATTTCTACAAGATCATGAAGTAAAACCATCTTTAAAGTTTTCTTCATATCTATATCTTCTTTTATGTATTCACTAAAAACAGCAGCCATAAGACCTAAATGCCATGAATGTTCTGCATCATTTTCCTTTCTGCTTCCATCAGCTATGTATGAATGTCTAAATACATTTTTTAGTTTATCCACTTCTATAATAAAATCTAACTGTTGCTTTAATCTGCTATTCATTTAAATTATCCGCCCTTCTTTTATGCAATTATATAGCATAATTTTGTCAAAACATGTTAGTATAATTATATACTAAATTTAGGATGTGGTACATATGAACTATAAAGAAAAAATTATAAATTATATTTCCTATAATATTCAAGAAGAAAAAGATAAAGAAGTAATACTAAAATTTATGGATAACTTT
The DNA here is from genome assembly GCF_900116755.1 of Clostridium sp. DSM 8431. GTDB lineage: Bacteria > Bacillota > Clostridia > Clostridiales > Clostridiaceae > Clostridium. Next base: position 18,379 of record NZ_FPBY01000029.1, on the reverse strand, counting down.
GATGATTTGTTATACAGAGAAAATATTTTGGCTCACTTCACTAGTTCTAGTTATATTGTAAATAAATCTAGAGATAAAGTTCTTATGATTTTTCACAAAATATATAACTCCTGGAGCTTTGTTGGAGGTCATGCTGATGGAGACTCTGATTTTCTTCATGTTGCTTTAAAGGAAGCTACTGAAGAGACTGGAATAAAAAATATAAAACCTATTTTACATGAAATAATTTCATTAGATGTTTTAACTGTAGATGGGCATATAAGAAAAGGTAATTATGTAGCTTCCCATCTTCACTTAAATGTAACCTATCTTTTAGAAGGTGATGAAAATGATGAACTTATTTTAAATGAAGATGAAACAAAAGGCGTTAAATGGATTCCTATTGAAAAAATTCATGAATATTCTTCAGAACCCTATTTAATTAAGCTTTATGAAAAATTAAACTTAAAAATAAAAAATCTTTAAAATAAGCCGCATCTAATTGATGCGACTTATTTTAAAAAACTTATCTTTTATAATAGTTTCCATGATCTGAAACTTTTTTAGCTGGTACTCCTGCTATTGTAATATTACTTTCATTAATAGATTTATTAATAACAGCATTTGCCCCTATCATTATATTATCTTTTAGCTCTACTGCCCCAAAGATTTTAACTCCAGGTCCAATCCATACATTGTCTCCAAGTTTTGCTGCTTTTCCCTCTTCATTTGCACCTATATTTACCCCTTGATGGATATCGCAAAATTTCTCCTATCCTAGCATTATCATTTACTACAATGTAGCCATAATGATTAATTCTAAGGCCTCCCTTAAAAACATTGCAAGGTATTGTAAAACCTAGTTTTACTCCAAGATTATGATGACGCATCTTATAATAAAGTAATGCTATTTTATTTTTTCCAGTATTAAGATAATATTCATGCTTTCTTAGATAAATTTCAAAACGCCAAATTTCATCTTCAAATATTCTTGGACGTTTTCTTTTTTTCTCTAATGCAATTTTATCTTTTTCCATATATTCTTTTAAATCAGTCTTATTCTTAATCAAATAAATTCTCCCCTTAAATCACTTTGCCTTTTTTAAAAATACCATTCCTATTATAAAGAAAACTATGGAAAGTATTATGGCCTGAATTACAGCTTCTGCAGTTACTGACATACTTGCAATCATAGCTTCAAGATCATTTTTTGATGTAATACTTAGCACTAATACATTGCCTGATATCTCCATAATAAAACTAGAAATTATAGGCATCCATATAGTTTTTGTTCTTAAAAAAACAGCTTCATATAAAACACTCATACAAAATGCATTTACAATTTGTACAATTGTAGTAAGCATATCTGAGCGACCAAGTATATAAGCATTTATATGAGCTGTAGCAAATACTAGGCTTGAAAATATTACGGCTTTTAAGATTCCCTTTTCTCTATTTTTATATTTATTTATAAAAGCCATACAAATAATTCCTAGCATAAGTTCTTCAAGAAAACCTGTAGTAAAAAAGGTAACCCCATACAATAAAACATTCACAATATTTACCCTTATATTTTCTATTTCCTTAAAGCTACCTACTACATTAATTATTGTAAATACTAAAAAAGGCCATATAACATATGAATCTTTAATGCCACCTTCAAATTTTATTCCAAGCCCTTTTCCATAGCCCATCTTTATAGCATACACTAACATAATTAAGCCTAAAACACCTTGAATTATTATTCCCTCTAAAAAAATTACATTTGGATAAGAAAAATAATTTTCTAAAAAGCTTCCCAAGGATACTGCACTCATACATAAAGATATAAACATAATTACTATAGAAGATAATACTTCGTATCTTTTTACTATTTTACACAACTTCATTTATTACCTCTGCTACTTCTGAAATATGATTGTGTAGGAAGAAATGTCCACCCTCAAAGTAAAGCTTTTTAAAGTTTTTATTAGTTAACTTTGACCATCCATCAATCTCTTCTTCTGTCAATTCATCTTCATATCCATTTAAAACAGTAATAGGTATTGGAAGTACAGTAGTTTTATTTATCCCCTGGAAAGTTTCAATATTCTTATAGTCACTTTTTATTATAGGTAAAAAAATCTCACTAAGCTCTTTATTTAAAAATACTTCTTTAGGAGTTCCTTTTAAGGATAATATATATTCCTTAAAATCTTCATCATTTAACTTATGAGCTATAGTTTCTTTCCTATCTATAAAAGGGCAGTGTCTTCCTGATAAAAATATATGTTTAGGTAGTTTCACCCCTTCCTTTAAGAATTTACAACATACCTCATATGTCATAAGAGCTCCCATACTATGTCCATAAATAAGATACTCTTCCCCTTCAATAATTTTACCTTTTATAATTTCCGATACATCATCTATTCCCTCATTTAGAGAATTATAAAAAGGTTCAATCATTCTAGATCCTCTTCCTGATAGTTCTATAGGTACTAGCTCTATATTTTTATTTAAATATTTTTTCCACTTTAAATAAACTGAAGCAGATCCACCTGCATGAGGCAGACAAAAAATTCTCATATTTTTACATCCTCCTTTTTAAAAATAGAGCTACTAAATTTAGTAGCCCTATTCTTTATATAAATCTATTATTTTAAAACTAATAATAATTGTCCTGATTTAACTTGTTCTCCTTCTTTAACAAGGATTTTTTCAACAACTCCTCCTGTTTGAGCAGTTATATTTGTTTCCATCTTCATAGCTTCAATAACCATTAAGCTATCATTTTCCTTAACAATATCTCCTTCTTTAACAAGAACCTTTATAACATTTCCAGGAATAGCAGCACCAACTTCTTTATCATTATCGCTATCTGCCATCTTTATTACATTTCTTGTGGATTTTGAAGCATTGGCTTTTTCATGTTTATCTTTTATCTTAATTTCTCTTCTATTTCCATTGATTTCAAAGCTTAATGTTCTATAACCTTCTTCATCAACTTTTCCTATTTCTATAAGTTGAACTATTAATGTTCTACCTTCTGCAACTTCTATTTCACAGGTTTCACCTTCACTTAATCCATGGTAGAATATATCGCTTCCCATTCTGCTAAGATCGCCATATTCAAAGTTGAATTTAATATATTTTTCATATACATCTGGATAAAGAGCATAACTTAAAAGTTGCTTATCATTTGCTTCAAACTTATATTTATCCTTTAAGTATTCTTTAATCTTATCAAAATCTTCAGGTGGAAGCAGCTCTCCTGGTCTTACAGTTATAGGTTCTTCTCCTTTTAATACAAGCTTTTGAAGTTCTTCTGGGAAGCCTCCTTCAGGTTGTCCCATCATACCCTTAAAGTAAGTAACAACTGAATCTGGGAAAGCTAATCCTTGAGCCTTTTCATAAATGTTTTCAGGTGTTAAGTCATTTTGAATCATAAATATTGCTAAGTCTCCAACCATTTTAGATGATGGTGTAACCTTTATTATATCACCAAGCATCATATTTACTTCTCTATACATTTTCTTAACATCATCAAATCTATGTCCTAATCCAAAGCTTTCTACTTGAGGTTTTAAGTTAGAATATTGTCCTCCAGGAATTTCATATTTATATATTTCAGCTGTACCAGTCTTAAGGTCTGATTCAAAATTATTGTATACAGGTCTTACTGCCATCCAGTAATCATCTAATTTTTGAATTCCAGCTAAATCAATTCCAGTAGCTCTATCAGTGTGTTCTAAAGCAGCAACTATGGAGTTTAAAGCTGGCTGACTTGTAAGTCCTGACATACTATTAAATGTAGTATCTATAATATCAACTCCAGCCTGAGCTGCCATAAGAGCAGTAGCAACACCATTTCCTGTAGTATCATGTGTATGTAAATGAATAGGAATTGAAATTTCATTTTTTAATGCAGTAATAAGTTTTTTAGCTGCATATGGTTTTAATAAGGCTGACATATCCTTAATTCCTAAGATATGAGCTCCCATTTTTTCAATTTCCTTTGCTTTCTTAACATAATAATCTAAAGTATATTTATCTCTGCTTTCATCTAAAATATCACCAGTATAACATAAAGCAACTTCTGCAACCTTATCAGCCTTTAATACTTCATCTAAAGATACTTCTATTCCCTTTAGCCAATTTAATGAATCGAATATTCTAAATACATCAATTCCACTTTCTGCTGCTTGTTTTACAAACTTTCTAATTACATTATCTGGATAGTTCTTATATCCAACACCATTAGCTCCTCTTATAAGCATTTGGAACATTACATTTGGAATTTTCTTTCTAAGTTCTTCTAATCTTGCCCATGGAGATTCCTTTAAGAATCTATAAGAAGTATCAAATGTTGCTCCTCCCCACATTTCTAGTGAGAATAAGTCTTTTCCATAATATGCAGTTGCTTCAGCTATGTTAATCATATCACGGCTTCTTACTCTAGTTGCCATAAGACTTTGCTGAGCATCTCTCATTGTTGTATCAGTAAGAAGAAGTTTCTTCTGATTCTTTATGTAATTTACAACCCCTTTAGGCCCTTCTGTATCTAAAATTTGTTTTGTTCCTCTTAAGTCATTTACACCAATAATCTTAGGAATTTTAGGAACATCAAATTCTTTCTTTATTCCTCTAGTTTCATTAACTATCTTTTCACCTAAATATCTTACAACTCTTTGTTCTTCATCACTTCTTGGCTTAATATCAAATAATTGAGGATTATCAGATATAAAGTTTGTATCACATGTACCTTTTCTAAACTCTTCGTTATTTAAAACATTAATTAAGAAATCGACATTTGTTTTTACTCCAGTGATGTTAGTTTCTTTTACAGCTCTTATTGCCTTTCTTACTGCATCTTCAAAAGTTCTTGAATAAGCTGTTGCCTTAACTAAAAGACTATCGTAATATGGGCTTATAACTGCACCTGAAAAACCATTTCCTCCATCAAGTCTTATACCAAATCCAGATGCTGTTCTATAAACATCTATTTTACCTGTATCTGGTGAAAAATTATTTGCTGGATCTTCAGTTGTAACTCTACATTGAATTGCATAGCCTCTAGTTTGTATATCTTCTTGAGTAATTGCAATTTCTTTTGAATCTAAAGCATATCCTTCTGCAATTAAAATCTGGCTTTGAACTATATCTATACCAGTTGTCATTTCAGTAATTGTATGCTCAACTTGAACTCTTGGATTCATTTCAATAAAATAGTGATTAAAATCTTTATCTACTAAGAATTCAAGGGTTCCTGCACCTCTATAATTAACTTGTTTTGCTATCTTTATAGCATCTTCACATATTTCTTTTCTCTTTTCATCAGTAAGTACTAATGATGGACTAATTTCAATTACCTTTTGATGTCTTCTTTGAATTGAACAGTCTCTTTCATATAAATGAACTATATTTCCAAATTTATCTCCTAAAATTTGAACTTCAATATGCTTTGGTCCTTCAATATATTTTTCAATGAACATATCATCATTACCAAAAGCTTTCATAGCTTCACTTTTTGCATTGCGGTATGCTAAAAGAAGTTCTTTTTCTTCTCTAACAATTCTCATACCTCTTCCGCCGCCACCTGCAGCAGCTTTAACCATAACTGGATAACCACAATCTTTAGCTATCTTTATCGCATCTTCTTCAGACTTAATAGCTTCTTCTACACCTGGAATTACTTTTACTCCAGCTTTTTCAGCAACTATTTTTGATTTTATCTTATCACCTAACTGTTCCATCATGTCTCCAGTTGGTCCAATAAATTCAATACCTGCTTCTTCACATCTTCTTGCAAATTCAGGATTTTCAGACAAAAAGCCATATCCTGGATGGATAGCATCAACATGCTTTTTCTTTGCAAGTTCAATGATTTCATCAATATTTAGATAAGCTTCTACAGGTCCCTTATTTTTGCCTATTAAATATGCTTCATGCGCTTTAGTTCTAAATAATGCTCTTTTATCCTCTTCAGAATATATGGCTACTGTTCTTATACCAAGCTCACGACAAGCTCTTATAATTCTTATAGCTATTTCTCCTCTATTTGCTACTAATACTCTTTTAAACTTACGCCCCAAAAAATCCACGCTCCTTATTTATCTTTGTAAATATATTCTTATTTATGAATTATATCATATTTTTTCACAAATACATACATTAAATAATTTTTTTTAATTTTTGTACGTATTTTTTTCTTTTCTTATGGCTTAACTTATCATTTAATACAGAATAGTATGACAGTTTTATTGTCAAATATTTATTCTAATAATATTTTCTGTAACAACTTGCATAAAACCCACTTAAATTGTAAAATAAGTTTAATAATATAAACTCTAGGAGGAAACCTTATGAACAATATTAATAATTAATATTATATGTAAGATTAGAAACACCATAGAAGAAAAAATAATATTTTAGAGATGCCTAAAGGGGGAAATAATTCATGAATATTTTGGTTATTGGAGCATGTATTTTTGCTGTATGCTTTGCAGTTTATAATTTTATATTTTATAAGAAAAAAAAAGTCATCTATTCATTAAGAGCTAAAAATTTTATTGTAACTGATGATAAATTTTACAAAGCACAGCTTATTGGAGGAATTATTAATTCTGTTATACTAATACTTTTAGCAGTAATAGGAAAATCATATTTTACTACTTATGAATTTCAAGGACTTACTTATATATTAACTTTTTGGGTACTAAATTTAACTTTAAAAGCAATATGCTTAATAAAAAATTACGCTTCTATTCCAGGAGTACTATAAATATTGGGGGGGTTATTAATTGTATAAAGTATGTATAACAGCTAGTAATGTATCTGATATTAGTAAAGTACCAGTGGAGCTACTAAAAAATAATGGTTTTGATGTTAAAGAAAAATCTTTTAGCTCTATGAAAAACAAAGAAGAACTTATTGAATTTGTAAAGGATAGTGATGCTTTAATTCTTGCTTCAGTTGAAAAATTTGATGAAGAGATTTTAAAGCATATACCAAACCTAAAGATTATTGCAAGAAGAGGCGTAGGCTTTGACAATGTGGATATTGATTACTGCCATAAAAATAACATTATAGTTACAAGGGCCCTTGGAACTGTAGAATCTGCAGTTAGTGAACTTACTTTAGCATATATGCTTGCCTTTAATAGGAAGTTAAACCTTCATTCTAAAGAACTTCATGAAGGTATATGGCAAAAACATATCTCTACAGGGCTTAAAGGAGCAACTCTTGGATTAGTAGGCTGTGGCCATATTGGAAGTGAAGTTGTAAGAAAGGCTTCTGCCTTCGATATGAATATTATATATACTTGTCCACATAGGAAAATAGACTTAGAAAATAAATATAATATAAAATATGTTTCCTTTGATGAGTTAATTAAAACAAGCGACTTTATTTCTCTTCATCTGCCTGCAACTGAAGAAACTATAAATATGTTTACTATAAATGAATTTAAAAAAATGAAGAAAAGTGCTTATTTTATAAATACAGCTAGAGGATCTATAGTTAACGAAGAGGATTTAACTAGGGCTTTAAAAGAAAATTTAATTGCTGGTGCCGCCTTAGATGTGTTTAAAAATGAACCTTTTAAAGATTCACCCTTTTGCAGTATTGAAAATATAACAATGACGCCTCATGTTGGTACCTTTACTCATAATACTTTTTATGATATGAATCTTCTTTGTGCTGAAAATATAATTAACTTTTTCAATAATACATTAGATGACAAATATAGAGTTTAAAATTTACAGGTTCCTTAAAGGGGCCTGTCTTATTTTACTCAAAGATAGGTACTCCATACCCTGCTATAGAATCATCATTAAGTTTATGGCTCATTTTTAAAACTTTATTAGACATATTTCCTTCCATTGTAATTATACTGTCATTAGTAACCTTCACAACAACTCCTACATGATTTATTCCATTACCTTGATAAAAGTATGTTATATCCCCCTTCTTAGGTATATATTCATTAGGACTATACCAACATTTATGTTCAATAAACCAGTTAGCTCCATCTAAACAATAAGAATGTTTAGGAATTATATCTTCATTTATTCCTGCTTTATTTGCACACCAACTTACAAAAATTGCACACCACTCAGCATTTATTCCATACCAATCTCCATACTTAGTTCTATTTCCTTGCCCTTCAGTATATCCCTCTTCCCTGCAAGCTATATTAGCTATATTTTCTCTATAGCCATTTATATTTTCATCATCCTTATTTCCTGTATAATAAGCTTTAACATCTCTAGAAGCAATTAAATTTTTATCTTTATCATAAGAAACATCTTCTCTTAAAACCCACGTAAAACTATTATCAGGAAGTTTTACCTTTATGGCTTTAGAATTAGAACCATCTACAACATTAATTTTTTCACCCTTTTTATAGACATAATGATAACCAGCTTCATATAATTGCATTTCTTTATTTACTGATAAAGTATGAGTATTTTCATGAGCAAGCTCTACATCATTTTTGTTGCACCAAGACATCTTTCCATCTACATCTACCAAATAATATCCATTTCTCTCATCTATCTTTCTTAAAGTATCTCTAGGCCCTAAATTTTTTACACTATCCATCTGTGCTAAATCTGCTGTATAGTAAACCTTTGCTTCCTTTGATACATAATAAATTCCATTAATATTTTTTGAAAACTTACTATTTATCCATCCATAATACCCATCAGAAGTCTTTATTTTTAAATATCCATTACACTTTTCATTAATATCAAGCATTTGATTTTCTTTATAAATACATAATTCTTTGACTTCCCTTAAAACTATCTTTTCTTTAATCTTGTATATACCATCACTTTTATTTAGATTTCTTAAATTGCACCAATACAATTTATTATCATAATTTAAAATTACAAAACTATCCTTTTCATCAATAACATCAATTTTATCATTTATATTAAATACCCTAGATCCCTTACCTGTCTCTGGCCTTTTAAGACATTTCTCATTACTGCTCCAATTAGGTAGTTTATAATCACTAATATCCTTTATTTCACTTATATTGTTATCTGATTTTTCATTTGTAATCTTATTATTAAGTAAATAAGAATTTATTTCATTCTGACTTAATATACTAGATATATCATAAGCTTTAGTATTTATACTAAAATTTAAAATATACACTATTAATATAATAAAAATTAAGTTAATCCTTAATAATATATTTTTCTTCATAAACAAAAAGCACCTCACATTACCTGCTTTTAATTTTACCATTTTTTTACATTTAATAAAAGATTATTTTTCTTTTTCCATCTTACATAATATGGTAAAATTGTTTGTATTATATTTGTAATTTTTTAGGAGGTACTTAAATGAATCATAATTCCTTAACTGAATTTTACAACGGTTTTTCAACAGAAGCTTATAAAATTTATGGTGCTCATATAAACAAAGAAAAAGGTGGAGTAACCTTTACCCTTTTTGCTCCTAAGGCAAAAAAGATAGAAGTAATTGGAGAATTTAATAATTGGAACGGGGAAAATCATGTTATGAAAAAATTAGATGATAGAGGTTCTTATACTCTATACATTTCTGAAGCTAAAGCTAATGATATGTATAAATATAGAATATATACCTCAAGCAATCTGGCACTAGATAAAAGTGATCCTTATGCTTTCTATAGTGAACTTCGCCCAAATACAGCTTCTTTAATAGCTGATATGAAGAACTTTACCTTTACTGATGATGAATGGATGTGTAAGAGAAGTAAAAACTTCAACTCTCCTTTAAATATCTATGAAATGCACTTAGGATCTTGGAAAAAACCTTTAGATAAAGAATTCTTCACCTACAGAGAAATCGCTGATAATTTAATTGAATACTTAACTAATGTAGGCTTTACCCATGTAGAATTTCTTCCTTTAAATGAACATCCTTTAGATGCTTCCTGGGGATATCAAGCATCAGGTCCGTATAGCGCCACATCAAGATATGGTACTATAGATGATTTAAAATATTTAATAAATAAACTTCATAACCATAACATTGGTGTTATTCTTGATTTTGTTCCTGTTCATTTTGTTCGAGATAACTATTCTTTAGCAAAATTTGATGGTCACAGTCTTTATGAATATGATTATGATGATGTTGCTAATAATGAATGGGGGTCCTGCAATTATAATTACTATAATAATATAGTTGTTTCTTATCTTATGAGTGCTGCTTTTTTCTGGCTTAAAGAATATCATGTTGATGGATTAAGAATGGATGCTGTATCTAATATAATATATTGGCAGGGAGACAGTAGTCGTGGTGTTAATATTGGAGGAGTTAATTTCTTAAAAAGAATGAATTATGAAATAAATAGAGCCTTTCCTACTGCTATGATTATTGCTGAAGATTCAAGTAATTATCTAAAGGTAACTGCTCCTACTTTATATGATGGACTTGGTTTTGATTATAAATGGGACCTAGGTTGGATGCATGATACATTAAATTACTTTAAAACTCCCCCATCAGAAAGAAAATATAATCATAATCTTTTAACTTTTTCAATGAGCTATTTTTATTATGAAAACTTCTTTTTAACCTTATCTCATGATGAAGTTGTTCATGGCAAAAAAACTATTATAGATAAACTATGGGGAACTTACGAAGAAAAGTTTTCACAGTGTAAAACACTATATACCTATATGTTTACCCATCCAGGGAAAAAACTTAACTTTATGGGAAATGAATTTGCACACTTTAGAGAATGGGATGAAAATAGAGAATTAGATTGGAATTTATTAAAGTATCCCAAACACGATTCCTTTAAGAGATTTTTTAGAGATATTTCAAAGATATATTTAGCTCATGTAGCCTTATATGATTGTGATTATAACGAAGAAAGTTTTAAATGGATTGATGCTGATAATAAAAATGACTGTGTATTTTCATATATAAGGTGTTCAAAAAATGAAAAACTTGTAGTAATTTTAAATATGTCTAATAACACCTATGAGAACTTTAAAATTGGTATTGATTCCCCAGGTTATTTAACTGAAATTTTAAATAGCGAAAAAGATATATATTCAGGATGTAATATTGTAAATGAAGACCCTATTAAAATTTCAAATATTCCTTTTAATAATATGGCATATTCAGCTAGAATCACTTTAGCTCCTTTATGTTCATGTATTTTTATATTAAATTAAAATTAGCAGGAATTTTCTTTTCCTGCCATTTTTAATATATCAAAACATATTTATTACAAATTTATTGGTATTCTTTCTTATAGAAAATCTAGTATCAACAATAATACTTGCTGTAACAACTACTATAAATGCAATTTGAAAATAATATAACAAGGAATATAAAATTAATATTTGAGTAAAAATAAGTGCTCCCCTTGACTTAAATATCTTATGTACAGTTCCACATAAAATAGAATAAGCATCTTTAACTAAGAAATAAATTAGTATATATGCAAAGGTCATTAATATTAATTTAATATATGTATATCTAAAAAGTATATTGTTTCTTCCTATAAGCTTTATTAGGATTATATATACTAGCCCTATATATGTAGTTTTTCTTGAACAATATTGAAAATTCCCATACTTTTTATAATTTCTTAAAAATAAGTACTTTCTCTCTCCATTTTTATTTAAAAGCCTTAGTTTTTTACCAAAGAAAACAGCTCCTATATAAGTCATTATAATTGTTCCAAGAGGCATAGTTGCTATTAAAATATAAAATACCACTTCTTTTACATTATCATCATAAGGAAAATAAACTAAATATTCATTAGCTTCTTTAACAAAGCTATATCCTAAAATACCTGAAAAAAGTATATCTATAAAAATCAACACAATTGCTGCTAATAATGAACAATATAAAAAATCATCATTTAAAAGAGTATTTCTATTTATTAAAAATCCACACACAAACCCTATAAGCATTCCTTGAATCATTGATATAGAAACAGCTAAATTTCCAAATACAAAGGTAACAAGAATAAGAGATGTAACTGATGCCAGTATAGTATATCTAGTTTCACACCTTAAATATATTAGTGTTATCAATATAGGAACTCCAATATCTAAAAATATAGAATAAGCTATTCCAGTACCTATAAAAAATATACTTGCAGCAATAAATAAAGAGCTTAACATAGCTGCCTCTGTTAACTTTTTTGCGTCCACCTCATCACCACATTTCATTTTAATAAAAAATATCATATCATATATATTTATAATTTTCTAGCACCTAAGTAATTTTATAGAATATACTGCATTGTTTTTTTTTATTGGCAATAATAATAGTATATACTAATTTAAAATATGGAGAAAAATTAATGAATAAAAAAATAATCATTATTGGTGCTGGAATTAGTGGTTTATCTTTAGCTGCTAGACTTCTACATAAAGGTTTTAAAGTTGAAATATTCGAAAAAAATTCTTCTATAGGTGGAAAAACAGGGCAAATTATAACAGGAAATTTTAAGTTTGATCTTTCTGCAAGCATCCTTATGATTCCTGAGGATTACATAAAACTTTTTAAAGACTGCAACATAGATTACAAAAAATATTTTAAACTTACTAAGTTATCACCTAACTACAGGTGCTTTTATGAAGACAATAGCTACTATGATTTTTATAGTGATTTTCCTCATTTAAATGATACATTAAGAAAAATCACAAATAATAACATTAATGATATTTGTGGATACTACGATTTCATTATTAATAATCATAAAAAATATAATATTATAAATAAAAATTTTTTAAATAAAAGTTTTTTAAAATACTATAATGTTTTAAACCCATCATCTTTAAGTAAAATCTTAAAAATTAATATTCTTGATAGCTGTGATGAAGAATGTACAGAATACATAACTAATAAAAAACTTCATGATTTTCTTATGTTTCAATCAATGTATATTGGTGTTTCTCCCTATGAAGCTTCAAGTATATATAATACAATTCCTTCTGAAGTTCAGATGAGCGGATTGTACTATATAAAAGGAGGAATGTATAAATTTTTAACATCCCTTAAAAATCTTGTGCTTGATTTAGGGGGAATTATCCATACTTGTTCTGAAATAAAAAATATTAAATTTAAAGATAATAAAGCTTATGGAGTTATTTGCAATAACAAACTTTTTAAAGGAGATGCTATTGTATGTAGTAATGACTTTACAGAAAGTTTTACTAAATTAATTAATTGTAAAGCTCTAAATATACCTTTAAAGAAAATAACTAAATTTCATCATTCCTGTTCTGTATTTATGCTTTATCTTGCTGTAGATAAAAAATATCCTATACTAAAAGTTCATAACATCTATATAAATAAAAACTTTAAAAAGAATATAGAATCACCTTTTAAAAATAAATTAAGCAAAGATCCTAGTCTTTATATTTATTGTCCAAGTTCCATTGATGACTCTTTATGTAAAGATAATTATGAAACAATAAATATAATGGTTAGAGTACCTAATTTATATAATGAAAAAATCAAATGGAATGCAAAAACTTGTACAAATTTAAAAAAGCAAATTTTAAATATTTTATCATCTATAAGTGGACTTAATGATATAAAAGATCATATACTATATGATTACTTTTTAACACCTTTAGATCTCAGGGACAAATTTAATATTTATAATGGTTCTGCTTTTGGAATAAGTCATAAAATTACTGAAAGCTTAATCTTTAGACCTCAATGTGCTTTTCCAAAGCTAAATTCTTTATACTTTGTAGGCTCATCCATTCATCCTGGTAATGGTATTTCTATGTGTTTAAAAAGTTCAGAAATATGCGCAGAAAAAATAGAAAAAGACAGTAAAATATAACTTAACATAAAAATAAGACACCTTATATCAAGGTGTCTTCCTCTCACATTCCTAAAATACCATTGTTGAAATTAATTTCCACACTAACTATTTTATACTATATAACTCTTTTTTTCAAGTTCAATCCAAAAATAGTAATATTCGTAATATTTTTAGTAAAATATGCATATCTATTACTTACTTTAGCGTAATCATCTTATCCTCATTGCATGATTGTATTTATTAAAAAGTTTTTTGTTACAAAATAGAATTCAGCTGTATATAAGACTGGAGCAAAATATAGAATTGTATCACTAGAGCTTAACTCTATATTATCAAATCCAAGTCTATTTAATAGCAACCTTGTACTTAAGGCTTCATAATTTGTAGTAATTAATTTAATTGAAGACTCATTAATATTTTTTTTAGAATCATCTTCAATAATTTTTTTTATCTTTAAGAGACTCTCTTCTCTAACTTTTGAAGTACATTCCTTAATTATTTTATTCTTAGGTATTCCTTGATTTAAAAGATATTCTTCCATAATGTCTGCTTCACATAGCTCACTATTTTCTATATCACCTCCTGTAAGTATAATAAGACTGTCATTAGCATCTTGGTAAATACTTTTAACTACTAGATCGAGCCTTCCTTTTAAAGTCAAAGAAACATACCCATTTGTTTCTTCTAAATTAGTTGGCATAACAACAATATAATCTTTATTCTCAGTACATATTTTAGGAATCCCTATTATTATGGCCTCTACTCCAATAAATAACAGTAAACCTATACATATAACTATAAACAAAACTTTTCTTACTGATTTATTAATCTTCCCTTTAATAAAAGAATATAATACTAGTAATGTGCCCATAATTACTGGTATTAGTGATATAAGAAAAAAGTCTGAATAAAGAATATTTAAACTTACACCATAGAGCATTAAAAGTATCCCCACCATTACTTCAATACTCACTTAATATCCTCCTTTATTAAGTTTACATCTTTATTATACCACCATTTATTACCTTTTAAACATTTTTATATTATTTTTAACAAATTATTTTCTACTGTTACTCTTTTTAGTATAGAAAGTCACTTCGCCTGAATAAATGCTGTATTATGAATAAAAGTGATAAAATATAAAAAGACAGTAAAAAGATTTACTTTTACATAACTCTTTTTACTGTCTCTTACTATATGCTCATAAATTATTTATTAAATTAAACAGCTAATTTTCTCTTTAATATAGGTTATAAAATTTATTATATCCTGTGAACTTTTAATTGCATCTTTATCCATCTTTGAACCTGTACCATTTATTTCAACCAAATTAATATAATCTTTTTTATCATTAATTATATTATCAAAGGCTTTAATAAAGGAATTAGGATCAGTTGTATCATAATTTTCTAAACTATCTTGAATTGCTGAACCTACTTGAAATCTTAATGCCCCTTCTGTAGGTATATCTTCAAGCATATCTTTTAGTGTTTTTCTTATCTTTGCAGGTGCATCCATAGGTATACCGCCAAAGTGAGGATTTTCTTTTTTCCACTTAAAAAATTCAGGACTATTAAATTCAAAGCCTTTTAATTGTTTTAAACAACACTTATCATATATTTCCTTATCAAGCTCTAAAGTTAGTTTTTCTTCATCCTCATTTAGATCTTTATTATATATATTTAGACTTTGGTTAATATATGATAGATTGTATCTCTTACTAAATGGAATAAGATTTTTACTTATATCATTATTCTGCCTTAATTGTTTTTCTAAGATACTTTTCTCTAAGGTTTTCTTTAATTCATTATTTTTATTCTTTTGATTTTTAACATTTTTATTTGAAGTATAAATATTGTTGTTAGTAAATACCAAATTATTATTTATTCTCATAATCTTTGTCCTTCTTTTTAAAATATTAAGCTCTCTTATAGATTATCAAAGCTTTAATAACAAGTCTATTATACTTTTTTCATAACCCAACTAAAATAATTAAAGGTTTAAGATCATTCCACTTCCTTCTTTATCATTAGGTCTTGATCTAAACCCAAATTTTTTATAAAATCCTTCTGCAATTTTTGATGACATTAATAATACCATAACTTCAGTATCTTCTATCTTATCTTTTTTTATAAAATCAAGAAGTTCATTTATTATAATAGTGCCAATACCACTATTTTGATATTCAGGTTTTACATTTATATTTTGAAGATAATACACATATGCACCATCACCAACAAGTCTCCCCATACCTGCAAGAGTTTCTCCATCCTTAATCAAAATAGTAAATATACTATTTTTAATCATTTTTCTTACCTGTTCTTCTTTTAGCTTATTAAGTCCTACAGATTCTCTAAGTTCTATAAACTCTTTAATACTTATATCATTCTTAATTATTCTTATGTTCAATATAAACGCCCCCTGTTTATTACTATTTATAATTATACACTTTTTTGCATATAAATTACAGTCCAAATTTTATATTGATTTACTTGAAATTGAGAGTAAAACAGAAATTTCACATCTATTGATACATTAAAAAAGCTCTTTAGGTAAAACCTAAAGAGACTTTTCAAAAGTAAATTTATTCATTTCTTCATTTAGTAATTGTGCTTGAACAGCTAACTCCTCCATAGCTGCTGCTGTTTGCTCAGCTGAAGCTGAATTTACTTGAACAACCTCAGATATTGAATTAACGCCTTTAGTCATTTCATCAATTGATTTTGCTTGTTCCTTAGACTCATTAGCTATCTTATCTGCTAATACAGATGTAGTATCAACTTTCTCAGCAACAACTTCTAGACTATTTGCAGTATCTTCTACAATAGAATTAACATGTTTTACTGAACTTATAGAGTTATCAACTAAAACTCCAGTATTCTTAACTGCATTAGTAACTTCATCTGCAAGTTTTCTAACTTCTTCTGCAACAACTGCAAATCCCTTACCAGCTTCTCCTGCTCTTGCAGCTTCAATGGCAGCATTTAATGCTAAAAGATTTGTTTGTTCTGCAATATCTTCTATTGTACTAGTTATTTCTTCTATAGATTTAGATGATTCCTCAATTTCCTTCATTGATTCTTTTAATGCCATCATCTTTTCATTACTTTCATTAACTGTATTTTTAACATCTAAAGTAAAATCTTTAGTTTTTTCAGCAACTTCAACATTACTATTTGATTTATTAAGTATTGTTTTACAATTTTCTAATAATTCCTCTACTGACCCAGCTTGTTCTGTTGCTCCTTCAGTTAATATCTGACATGAAGCAGATACTTCTTCTGAATTACTTGAAACTAAACTTACTGATTCATTTAATGTTGATAATAGTCCATTTAATGACTTACTTATTCTAATAAAAGCTTTTTCTATTTCTACAAATTCACCTTTATATTCAACTCTATGTTCTGAAATAACAGCAAAGTTTCCATCTGCCATCTTTCCTAATACATAATCAATATCATTAATGTATTCTTTAAGCATATTTATTGAATTTACTAAACTTTCAGCCATTTCACCCATTTCATCATTATGATCATAAGTATTTTCAACTGCAAAATTTCCTTTTTCAAGCTGTTTAGATATGCCTTTAATATTATTTATACCTTCTGTAATTGTATTTAATAAAATTTTTGAAACTGCTTTTTTGAATCCTAATATAAATATAAAGAAAATTATAATTAAAACACTTGTAGCTATTAAGTATATAATTCTTTTATCAAAGAAGGACTCAGTAATAGTTTCGTTGTTGTTAAATATTGGTACTATATCTGACATTACTTTATTATGCTTTTCAATATAATTTGACTTAAATTCTTTTTTAGCAGTGTCTATATCCTTATTTTCAAGATATCCTATAACCTTAAACATGCTTTCTCTTAGTTCTTCTATGCTTTCATTTAAAGCTTCTGATTCAGATTTTTCTCCATGGTAGCCTTTCTCTAAACCTTCTCCTATATATTCCAAGTCCAAATATACTGAATTTATTTTTTCAGTAGCCTCCTTTATTAATTCTTTATCATGCTCAAGATTATTCATACTCATTTCAACTTTTAATAAATCATAAGTTAGAAATGCAATATTAGCAGTAACATCATAATACCTATAATATAATCTTACTAATGAATTACCTGCAAATAATATTGTAATCAACATAAAAACAACTAATCCTGCAAAGCTATTTCTAATTACTTTAAAGGACTTTTTAATCTTATCTCCCACTCCCATATCTTTAAGATTATTAGTCATTTTTTCACTAATATTAAGTTTTTTAAATTTCATAAATTTTTCCCCCGTAAAATTTGTATCGTTTGCAAAACTATATTATTAAACTATAATAGTGCAAAAATGCTTGAATAATTTTACAACTGAATAAAATAAAAAAACATTTATGATAAATCTCTGTTATAATTAAGTTCCTACACAAAATTCAACAAGGAGATACATAAATGTTTCAGAACACAATTATATCAAACGAACCATCAATATACAAATTTTTTAATCAATTAAATTTTGATTTTTACTTAACAAATCCTCAGTTAAAGCATTTAGAAAATATCATGAATGCTATGATATCTAAAGGCTTTAATGGTAAGATTTCCGACATAGCGGAGCTTGCACCTG
>NZ_FPBY01000027.1 GCF_900116755.1 Clostridium sp. DSM 8431 | reverse complement strand
ATAAGAAAATTAATATCAATTTAGACATGTAATGTTCGTTAGAATAGTAAATAGTTTTCTATCAAATGTTACAACTAGATTATACAAGGGGGGGAGTTTAATGAAAAAGAAAATGTCATATTTGATAATATCTTCTCTTGCTATTGCTATGATTGCTTCATCAATTGGCTTAGCAAGTACACTTGGTATATCTTCATATGCTGCAAAAAAAGTAATTGATATTATAGATGCTGTTTCTACAGTAGCTACAATAATCTCTTTAGCTACTGCAGTTATTGGAGCTGGAGCAATTTCTGCTGCAATAGTTGCTACTGCTAAGAAAATGATTAAGAAATATGGTAAGAAATATGCTGCTGCATGGTAAAATATTTCACAAGTGTAATTTAAAAGCGAAACTTTGTTTTCGCTTTTATTAAATAAGAATCAGGAGTATTATAAAATGTTAGATTTAATTATACATAGCTGGTACAAACAGCAAAAAACAATTGATGATATAAAAATATTCAAACTAGTACTATTAATCTTATTTATGATAACTTTATTTATTACAAATTTTATTTTTTATATTATTCTAAAATCTGATAATAAGTTTGATTCATTTGTAGTCGCGAATATATTTTCTCTTCTTCTAACGCAATATAACTTACCTACAATACAAGAAGGATTGAAAGTTGAAAAAATCAAATCATTCTTCTTATTAGGTAATTTTTATAAATATATATTTTTTTCTATCATCAGTAAAAATTTTTTATTAATTACTTTTATACTAGTTGCATTAGTAAATATCCCAGCATTCTTATTTACTGATCAATTAAATATTTTATTAATTATATATTTATTATTTTTTCAATCTAACCTTTTTCTTTTTAGATTCTCAAATAAAAAAACAAAAATAAATCTGTGTCTTCTAAATATTTTATACTTATTATTTATATATATAAATAATAGCTTAGTTAATATTATTATATGTATATTAAATGTTATAATTTATAAATTTATGTTAAAAAATATATTTTTATATAATTTTCTTTCTAAAAATTATAAGAATATTCAAGAAGATTCTTCAACAGATAATTTTTTCTTTTATATAATTACTTTTTTAAAAAGAATAAAGACAGGAGAATACATAGAAATAATAGTAACTTCACTAGTAGGTATTGTTTTATACAAATTTTCTGGAATTAAGTACTTATCTTATTTATTAGTTATATTTTTTATTACAAAACTACAACTAATAATAGAAAATAAGCAGATTCAATATAAAGAAACTTATTTAAAAAATGCTTTCTATAACTCTTTATATATTTCTACAAATAGAAAAATTTTATATTCTACTGAACTAAAGACCCTAATTATTGAATTTTTAACTTTAACTATAATTTCTATTTATTTATTATTTGACAAAGGCCCTTGTTTATATATATTTATTTGGATGCTAAATATCTCTCTACTTATGTATCTAAATTTATCCAAGGTACTTAAAACTTTTTATTACTTTTTAGATAACAAGCACTTTTTCAAGGGAACTATACTAAATATAGTACTAATATATTTAATTCTGATTCATTTAAATTTTGATATTATCTTTAAATACTTACATATAACAAATATTTCAGATTTGACAATAGAATTTATAAAGTTATTTTTTATACTAATATGTATAATAATTAAATTTGAAAAATTATTCATGTTAAAAAACTACGGAGGCAAGGATGAAACACAATTTTAAATTTAAATTAACTTCATTAATTAATTGGAAACACTATTTTTATTTTATCCTAGTTTACCTTGCTATTATTGTTGGCTTAACTGCATTCTTTAGATATTTCTTTATATTAGATTCTAATTATATATCTGAATTCAAAGATCATAGCGTACAAAATGTACTAGCTATTCTCTATCATAATATATTGAACTTTTTACAATATATATTTTTTGCACCACTTATGCCTATATTATTTTTCTTAGATTGTATCACTACATCTTGGGCAATTAATGTATCAATACTGAATAAAGGAATATTACCCAGCTTAATGAAACTATTTCCACATGGTTTTATTGAAATTCCCAACTTCTGTTTATATGTTTATATCTCTTATTTGCTTATGAAAGAATTTTATTCTAACATAAAAAATAAAAATCATAGCTTCTTTCAAAGTATAGTTAGATACAAAAAGCTTTTAGTATCTAATTTTATTCTAATTATAGTAGCTGCTGTAATAGAGGGGCTTATCACATAAGGAGAATTATTATGCAATTAGTTAATTTAAAAAAATCATATAATGATAGATCTATATTTCAAAACTTAAATTATACATTTGAAAATGGCAAAATATATTGGTTAAAAGGTGAAAACGGAATTGGAAAGAGCACCTTCTTACGATCTCTTATTGGTATTGAAAAGTTTACTGAAGGTCAAATAATTAATCTACCAAAAAAAATATTATATATTCCAGAAGTGGAATTGACAGAAAAATGGCTAACTATAAAAGAAAATATTACTTTTCTTTATAAAATAGCAGCCATAAATCCTGATCCAAATATAGAAATAAACAAAGCATTAAATATCACCCCTACAGATTTTAATACCATGAGTATGGATTGTTCTACAGGAACAAATATGAAGATAGGTTTTTCTCTATTATATTCAGAAAACCATTGGGATTTAATTATCATTGATGAAGCTTTTTCTCACATTGATTTAAATACTCAAAATTCACTCTTACAAAAATTAATAGATTTAAGTACAAAGACAAATTGTATAGTTATATTTATTCATCACGATGATATTTCTAAAATATTTGATGATAAAATCATTACTTTAACATTAAGAAAGGATGGTATTTATGAAAGTAAATAAAACTGAAAATAGTGATATATTAATAATATTAATATCTTTAATAGGATATATTCTTATATTTAACTTTTACGTTAATATGACAATTACTAATTCTAATTCACTAAATTCGGAATTAAATTCTATATTCCAATCTAGTGATATTCAAATAAGTTCACTAAATGCATTGATTATAACAATCTCTTCAATAACAGCCTTATTAATTGCTACAATATACTTTTTAATCAACAAATTTTTATTAAATCTTCTACATATAAAAATAACTTCAAGTAAGCTTATATTAACAGTGTTAATTGCCTCAATGCCTTGTCCTTTACTATGCTGTATAGCATCGTCTCTATTTAATATTGATCTTATGAATAATGTCTTAAGGATTATAGTATCACTATTAGAACCATTGTTAATGGCTTTTCTTCTAAAAGATAGCTTTAAAAATAAAAAATCTTATGTTATCTATAGTACTATTCTCTTAGTATTGGCAATTGGAAGCACCTTAACTAGTAATTTACTCAAATAACAAAAAACTCTCTCTAGTTAAGCTATTTAATCTAGAGAGAGTTTTTATTATTTAAACTCTTCTTTCAATATTGAATAAAAAACTAAATCCACTATTCTTCCATCAAATAGTTTTCTGCCTCTTCTTAAAGTTCCCTCATACTTAAAACCACATTTTTCAATAACTCTTTTAGATTTATAATTAAACCTAAAATGATATACTGATATTATATCTAGTTTTTCTTCCTCAAATCCATATCTAATAACTTCTTTAGATGCTTCCGTCATAATTCCTAGCCCCCAGTAATCCTTAGACAAAACATAACCTAACATCTTAGAATTTATTCCATTTCTATGCTCATCCTTTTGAAACCCTATAGAACCAATAACCTTTTTATTTTCTTTTAATTCTATTGCCCATATATCATCCTTTTCTATAAAAGACTTCAATATTTTTTCAGACTCTTCTTTACATGCATGAGGCTTCCATCCTGCATTAGGACCTACCTCCAACCTCTTTGCATATTCATAAAAATCATCTAAATCCTCTAAAGTCCAGCTTCTAAGTCTCAATCTTTCTGTCTCTAATACCCTCATTTTTACCTCATTAAATATTTTCCATTGCTTGTTTAATATCTTCTATTATATCATCAATATTTTCAAGTCCAACAGATAATCTTATAAGACCTGGAGTAATTCCAGCTGCAACAAGTTGTTCATCTGTTAATTGTCTATGAGTTGAACTAGCTGGATGAAGTACACATGTACGAATATCAGCAACATGTACAACATTAGAAGCAAGTTTTAAGCTATCCATGAATTTAACAGCATTTTCTCTACTACCCTTTATTGAAAAAGACATAACCCCACTACATCCTTTAGGTAAATACTTCTTAGCTAAATCATAATATTTATTGCTTTCTAAAGTTGGATAATTTACAAATTCAACTTGCTCTAAACTATTTAAAAACTCAGCTACTTTCTTAGCGTTTTCACAGTGCTTTTCCATTCTAACAGGTAAAGTTTCTAGTCCTAAATTTAAAAGAAATGCATCTTGAGCTGTTGGATAAGCTCCCATATCTCTTATCATTTGAACTCTAGCCTTAGTTATATAAGCTTTATTTCCAAATTCTTTTGTATAAACTATTCCATGATAAGATTCATCTGGTTCTGTATATTCAGGGAATTTTCCATTAGTCCAGTCAAAGTTACCACTATCAACAATTACTCCACCTAATTGAACAGCATGTCCATCCATATATTTAGTAGTTGAATGAACAACTATATCTGCACCATATTCAAAAGGTCTGCAAAGGATTGGAGTTGCAAAAGTATTATCTACTATTAATGGCACTCCATTTTTATGAGCAATTCTAGCAAACTTTTCAATATCTAAAACTTCAATTGATGGATTTGCAAGAGTTTCTCCAAAAAGAGCCTTAGTATTTTCCTTAAATGCCTTTTGGATTTCTTCTTCTGATGCATCTGGATCTATAAATGTACACTCAATACCAATTTTCTTTAAAGTCACTGCTAAAAGATTAATTGAACCACCATATATTTTTGCTGATGCTACTAAGTGGTCTCCAGCATGAAGTATATTTAATATTGATATCATAGTTGCTGCCTGTCCAGAAGTTGTACATAATGCCCCTACTCCCCCTTCAAGTGCTGCTATTTTATCTTCAACTGCACATACTGTTGGATTAGAAATACGTGAATACATATGCCCTTCAGCTGTTAAGTCGAATAACTTTCCAATAAATTCTGTTGATTCATATCTATATGTAGTACTTTGATATATAGGTAATGCATTTGGTTCTCCATTTTTAGGTGTATAGCCTGCATGCAGACATTTAGTTTCTATTTTCATAAGTATAGCCCTCCAAAATATTAATAAACCCCCATTTAAAACGAGGATTAGCAATTAATGTAATTATAATACACTTACATAATTTAATCTATATTCTATTTTAAAACAATAAATCTTTTTTCTGTAATAATATAATCTGCTCTTACATCATGTTCTTCCATTGGTACCTTATCTATAAGTTGAAAATCGTAGCAAAGAGCAGCCTTAGGAATATCCTCTGATAAACCTTTAAGATATTTATCATAATATCCTGCACCATATCCAACTCTTCCACCCTTATCATCAAAGGCTACCCCAGGAAGTATAACCAAATCTAAGTCTGATTTTTCTGCAGCCTTTATTTCTTTTGATGGCTCTAAAATTTGATATTTACCGCTCTTAACTAAACTATCTAAAGACTTTATTTCAACAGCATCCATAGTCTTATTTTCTTCATTAGTTCTTGGAACGAAAATTCTCTTCCCCATTTTTAAAAACTCATTAATATAATCGATAGTATTTATTTCACTCCCAAAACCTACATAAATAAAAATATTATTAGCTTTATTAAAAAAGTCCATTCCTTCTAATTTTTCTTTTATAATATTATCAAATACTGTTCTTTCTTCTTTAGATATATTGCCTCTTTTTTTCAATATTTCTTTTCTTAAAGTCTTTTTATCCATACTCCTATCTCCAATCTTCATTTATATAAATATCCCTAAGTACCGCTGCTGCTGCATTTCTAGGCGATGATGCCCCACCTATTACTGTAATATCTCCTAAAATATCAGTTTTGTAAAATACACCTTTATTCTTTCCTTCTATAAAAAACAAAGGGCTATCTTCATCTACTTCTATTGGTTTTACCCTTACTTTTATTTTTCCACTTTCCTCAATAGCTTGTCCAACTAATTTTATTTTTCTTCCCTTTTCATCTACTCTCTTTATATCTTCTAAAGACACATTCGTTATTCCTTCTATTTCTGCATCTTTTAAGGTTAAATTACTACCAATTAAAACATTGCTTAAAATAATAGTTTTTATTGCTGTATCATAGCCTTCAACATCTAGATAAGGATTTTTCTCTGCAATTCCTATTTCTTGTGCATGTTTTAAAGCCTCTTCATAAGATTTATTTTCACATCTCATAGCATTTAATATGTAATTAGTTGTTCCATTTAAAACACCCTGTATTTCCTTAATTTCAGCTCCCTTAGCTCCATATTCTCCTAAGCTTATACTAGGAAGGGCTCCCCCAACTGTACATCCAATTCCTAGATAAGCACCAGTTGATTCTGATATAGCTTTCAAATTTTTATATTCTAATAAAATAGGTCCTTTATTTCCTGTAACTACATTTATACCTTTTGATAAAGCTGTTTTTATAAAAGATAAAGCAGGCTCACCAGTTTCAATATTAGTGCTAGTAAGTTCAATTAAATAATCTATATCTTGATTTTTTATATTTTCAAAAGTAAGCTTATTTATCCAATTTTTATTTTTCTTAATATCTTTATCAATAATTTCTCTTAAATCTAAACTATCTTTATTAAAAATCCCCCCATCACTTTTTAATATATATTTAAAGTCTATAGGAAGATTTTTCTCATATACTAACTTTATAAATTCTTTTCCTACAGCTCCATACCCTATAAGTCCAACCTTCATTTAATATTCTCCTTTATATATATTAATAAAATTTTACCATAATTATATAATTTAGGTTAATATTATTCTAAATAACTTTATAATTTTCTAAATGAGCAAAGTGGCTGACGCCACGCTTTTCGGCGCAGAAATCAACTTTGCATAGCCTATCAAAAGGTTATAAAAGCAAAATAACTTCATATTAAAATACAATTTAATTATTTTGCTTTTAGGTTCTTTTACGTCACTACAATTATTTTCTAATGTC
Organism: Clostridium sp. DSM 8431; assembly: GCF_900116755.1. Taxonomy (GTDB): domain Bacteria; phylum Bacillota; class Clostridia; order Clostridiales; family Clostridiaceae; genus Clostridium. The sequence goes on along the minus strand of NZ_FPBY01000027.1, from coordinate 20,001 downwards.
TTTACCACCTTAGATAGCTGAAAGTCCCTATTTATCACGTTTTACTTTCTTGAAAATTTTAAACTTTCCTACACATAAAAAAAGAGATATGTCTGAATAGTATTTAATCATTCAAACATATCTCTATATTTAAGTTTCTAATTTAGTCTAATTCTTTTTTACCAGTATATAATTGATGGTATCTACCCTTCTTATCAAGTAGATCTTTATGAGATCCTCTTTCAATTATTTCACCTTGTTCAAGAACCATTATGGCATCTGAGTTCTTAATAGTAGAAAGTCTATGTGCAATAACAAATACTGTTCTACCTTCCATAAGTTTGTCCATACCTTCTTGAATTAACTTTTCAGTTCTAGTATCTATAGAACTTGTAGCCTCATCAAGTATAAGAACTGGTGGATTAGCTACTGCTGCTCTAGCTATAGCAAGTAATTGTCTTTGACCTTGAGATAAACCTTCTCCATCTCCAGTAAGGACTGTATCATATCCATGAGGAAGATGTCTAATGAATCCATCAGCATTTGCAAGTTTAGCTGCTGCTATAACTTCTTCATCAGTTGCATCTAACTTACCATATCTTATATTATCTGCAATTGTACCTGTGAAAAGGTGAGTATCTTGAAGAACTATTCCAAGAGATCTTCTTAAATCATCCTTTTTAATATCATGTATATCTATACCATCATAAGTTATAGTACCTGATTGTATTTCATAGAATCTATTAATTAAGTTAGTAATAGTTGTTTTACCAGCACCAGTTGAACCAACAAAGGCAATCTTTTGTCCTGGTTTAGCATATAATGAAATATTCTTTAATATTGTCTTTTCAGGATAATATCCAAAAACAATATCATCAAATATAACTTCACCTTTTAGTTCTACTAAAGAGCCATCTTCTTTCTTCCAAGCCCAACGATTTGTACGTGTAGTACTTTCTTTTAGATTTCCTTTTGGATCTTTTGTAGCATGTACTAATGTTATCTTTCCTTCATCTAATTCAGGTTCTTTATCTAAAACATCAAATATTCTTTCAGCACCAGCTAAGGCAGCTAAAATAACATTCATTTGTTGAGATACCTGAGCTATTGGGTTAGTTACCTGTTTTGTATATTGAAGATAAGATACTAATGTACCAAGGTCTAACATACCTCCAATAGTTAATATCCCACCAACACAGCAACTTATAGCATAGTTGATGTGAGAAAGGTTTCCGAAAGTAGGCATTATCATACCAGCAAAAGTTTGAGCTCCTGTAGAAGCTACTCTTAAGTCTTCATTGTGTTCATTGAAGCCTTCTATTGCTTTTTCTTCATGACAGAATACCTTAACTACTCTTTGACCTTCTATCATTTCTTCAACATATCCATTTAACTTACCAATATTCTTTTGTTGAAGTCCAAAATAATATTTACTTTTTGATCCTAATCTTCTAGTTAAAAGAACCATTATCGAAAGTCCTATTACAGTTAATACACCTAGAATTGGACTTAAAACAAACATCATGATAAGTGTAGAAATAAAAGTTAATGATGAAGCTACTATATTAGTAACACTGTTATTTAAAGCTTCATTTATATTATCAATATCATTTGTGAAAAGACTCATTATGTCTCCATGGTTATTCCAATCAAAATAACTAACAGGAAGAATTTGCATCTTTTCAAATAATTCTTTTCTCAAATCCCTAATAGAATTTTGAGCTATATGTACCATAATTCTTGAGTAACCATAAGAAGCTAATGCACCACATGCAAATACTATACCTAAGATAGTAAGCATTCTAGCTACTCCTCCAAAGTCACCTGGAAGTATGTAATCATTTATTAAAGGCTTTAGTAAATATGAACCTGTTACTAATGCTGTTGAGTTTATAATTATAAATATAAAAACTAAAGCTAATAAACCTTTATACTTTGCTGTATAACTTAGTAATCTGCCTAAAGTTTTCCCTAGATTCTTAGGGCCATGTTTCTTTTCTTTACTCATCAAAACCAGCTCCCTTCTGTTGAGAATTATAGACATCTTGATAGATTTCACTAGTTTTCATTAATTCATCATGTGTTCCCATGGCTGATACTTTACCATCATCCATTACAATAATTAAATCTGCATCACATACTGATATTACTCTTTGAGCAATAATTATCTTTGTTGTGTCTCCTAAGTCTTCTGCAAAAGCTTTTCTTATTTTTGCATCTGTAGCAGTATCTACAGCACTTGTACTATCATCTAAAATTAAAATCTTAGGTTGTTTTAAAATAGCTCTTGCTATACATAATCTTTGCTTTTGACCACCAGATACGTTGACACCACCTTGGTCTAGAACCATGTCATATCCTCCTGGTAGTCTATCAATGAACTCATCTACACAAGCTGCTTTACATGCTGCTTCAATTTGTTCTTGTGTCGTATTTTCATTACCCCACTTAAGGTTTTCTCTAATAGTTCCTGAGAATAAAGTGTTCTTTTGAAGAACCATAGCAACTTCATTACGTAAAGTTTCAAGGTGATAATCTTTAACATTAACATCTCCAACTAAGACTTCACCTTGAGTTACATCATATAATCTTGGTATAAGTTGAACTAAACTTGTTTTAGCTGATCCTGTTCCACCAATAATACCAACAGTTTGTCCTGATTTAATCTTTATATCAATACTAGAAAGATTTAACTCTTCACTATCATGATCATATTTAAAGTCAACATTCTTAAATTCAATATCACCATTCTTAACTTCCATAACTGGATTTGCTGGATCTACTATATCTGGTTCTTCTTCTAAAACTTTAATTATACGTTCAGCTGAAGCAAAAGATCTTGAAACCATCATTAAAACCATTGAAATCATCATAAGTGACATTAATATTTGGAATGAATAAGTGAAGAAACTTGTAAGTTCCCCAACTGCAAGAGTTCCTTCATGAACCATGTTTCCACCAAACCAAAGTATTGCTATAAGGCTTGCAAATACTACTGCTTGCATTATAGGCATATTTAATACTACTAGTCCAAAAGCACCTTCTGACATAGCTAATAAATCATCGTTTCTCTTATCGAACTTCTCTTTTTCCTTATTAGCTCTAACGAAAGATTTAACAACACGTACACCTATTAGGTTTTCTTGAACAACTGTATTTATATTGTCAATTTTTCCTTGCATACTCTTAAATTTTGGAGTTGCATTTCTTATAATTGTATATATTGCAATAACTAAAACTGGCATTGAAACTAAGAATATAAGTGATAATTTTGGACTTATAAATACTGATAATGTAAATGCACAAATTAGCATCATAGGTCCTCTAACTAAAAGTTTAACTCCAATAGTAAAAGCATTTTGTATAGCTGTTATATCTGTTGTTAAACGAGTAATTAATGAAGCTGTACTAAAGTGTTCAATATTCTTAAAAGAGAATGTTTGAATCTTTTTATATTCTGCTTCTCTTATTTCTGCACCTAAACCTTGTCCAGAAATTGCCGCAAATCTTGCTGCACCAAGACCTAATGATAATGATATTAAAGCCATAACTACCATAAGAATACCTAACTTAATTGTATAAGCTATATCCTTATTACTTATTCCAACGTCGACTATTTTAGCCATAACAAGTGGTATAATTAATTCAAATACCGCTTCAAAAGCTGCACATAAAATAGCGAAACAAGCTTCTTTTTTATACTTTTTCAAGTATGGGTATAATTTTTTTAGCATTAGTATCTCACCTCTCTATTTATTTTCTTCTACATTCTTTAGTATCTTTTTTAATAGGTTATTAAGATTAGTTTTTTCTTCTTCAGTCATATTATTCACTAACTGTTTTTCCATATTTACAATTTCATGATTAAAAGCATGTTGAACAACATATTTTCCTTTATCCGTAAGCTTATGGCACGTACATCTTCCATCTCTTTTATCTGGATATCTTATAATCATTTTTTTCTCTTCTAGTCTCTTTAATATTCCCGTAACTGTTGGAGTTTTTAACTTTAGATATGATTCAATATCCCTTTGATAAATATTTTCTCTATCCCTATTTTTCCACAAAAAAATAAGTACATCTTCCTGTACTGCTGTAATATCGAATTGCATTAGATTTTTATTTCTCATATTAATAAGTGCATGACTAATATGTTTAATTAATATTCCATTTAAGTCGTTCGCATCTCTTGGATCTATTAACTTACTCAAAAAAACACCTCCTATAGAAAAAAGATAGCATGCTACCTATTATAAAATTTTTTTTGATTTTTTTCAACAAAAAATTTCTAAAAACAAAAAAATTGCAGTATAGCTTTTCTCTATACTACAATGTTAATTAATAAATATTAAATTTTTCGACCTATTGTTTCAGGTTGAATAGCTGATAATATTATATGCCCACTATCAATTACAATAACAGATCTTGTTTTTCTGCCACAAGCCGCATTAATTAATATTCCTTTATTTTTAGCTTCTTGAATCAACCTTTTTATAGGTGAAGAATCTGGACTTAATATTGCTATGACTCTATTTAGTGCAACTATGTTACCAAATCCAACATTTATAAGCTTAACATCCATATAAGAATCCCCCCTTTAATTTTTACTTATTACATTTATACAGAAAACCATTACACAAGATATCAAGCTTATACTCTAGTAATGTTATTCATATCATCAAATCGTTTTTATAACTATTTTAATTATATGTTATTTTTAGGTCAATTTAAAGATATTTTTTAATTTTTAGACTATTTTCCAGCTTTTATCAAGATGTTTTTGCTGTAACCTATCATATAGATATCAATATTTTATTATAGTTTTAACCACATAAAAATACTGGCTGCACAGAGTTACAACTGCACAGCCAGAGAGCCTAAAACTTTATTATATACTATTATAATCTTGCTATTTTCTTTCCAAATTCAATAGAGCTTTCATCATCATCGTCTGCTTCATTAACAATTAATCCTTCTTCTACAAGAATAGCTCCCATACCTTTCATTCTATCTTCCCATTCTCTCATCCAAGTTCCATCGCCCCATCCATATGAGCCAAATAAAGCAACTTTCTTTCCTGAAATAGAGCCATCTAATTCATCTACAAATGAGTCCATAGAACTTTCTAGAGATTCATCTCCATAAGCTGGACATCCTAAGATTATTATTTCTTCATCCTTTACATCATTTAGAGATGCTGATTCTACACTTATTAATTCTACTTCTTTACCAGCACTCTTAATTCCATCACTGATTAAATTAGCCATTTTTTCTGTATTACCTGTTCCACTAAAAAATACTATTTTCATAATTTTCATCTCCATTTCTCCGTATTCTCGACTTTTATGACTTTATTATATTTTTAATTCAATGAATATAATGTGATTTAAATCAAAATTTTTATTTTCTATAAAAAAATATATTTTTTATAAACAAATACACTTGACTTAGAGTTAACTCTAACATTTATAATTTGATATATAGGGCATAATAATGTTACTAATAAACAAAGAAAAGGAGTTTTAATATGTACTTAGAAAAGATAAAAACACCTGATGATGTTAAAAAATTAAATATAGATGAATTAAGAAAATTAGCTGAAGAAATTCGTAAAGCTCTTATAAACCGTGTAAGTAAGAAAGGTGGTCATGTTGGGCCAAACCTTGGTATGACAGATTCAATTATTGCTTTACATTATGTATTCAATTCACCTGTAGATAAAATTGTATATGATGTATCTCACCAAAGTTATCCACACAAAATGCTTACTGGAAGACAAGATGCTTATTTATATGATGAACATTTTAATGATGTTTCTGGATATACAAATCCTGATGAAAGTGCTCATGACTTCTTTAATATAGGTCATACTTCTACTTCTGTAAGCCTTGCATCTGGTCTTGCAAAAGCTAGAGATTTAAAAGGAGATAAAGAGAACATTATTGCTGTTATAGGTGATGGTTCTTTAAGTGGTGGTGAAGCTTTAGAAGGTCTTCATTTTGCTGGAGATATGGACACTAACTTCATTATTGTTGTAAATGATAATGATATGTCTATTGCTGAAAACCATGGTGGTTTCTATAAAAACTTAAAAGAACTACGTGAAAGCAATGGAAAATGTGAATGTAATTTATTCAAAGCAATGGGATTAGATTATGTATACTTAAATGATGGTAATGACTTAGAAAAGTTAATTGAAACTTTCAAATCAGTTAAAGATATTAACCATCCTATAGTTGTTCATATAAATACCAAAAAAGGTAAAGGATATGCTATAGCAGAAGAAAAGAAAGAAGACTGGCACTGGCATATGCCATTTAATACTGAAACAGGAGAAACAACTAGATCTTTCAGTGGTGAAAGCTATGGTAATATGACAGCTGAATACTTATTAAAGAAAATGAAAGCTGACAAAACAGTTGCTGCTATTGTTGCTGGTGTTCCTACTAATATAGGATTTACAGAAGATAGACGTAAAGAAGCTGGAAAACAATTTATAGATGTTGGTATTGCTGAAGAACATGCTGTTGCTCTTGCTTCTGGTATGGCAAAAAATGGTGGTAAGCCAGTATTTGCAACTCACTCAAGCTTTATGCAAAGAACTTATGATCAAATTTCTCAAGATTTATGTATAAATAAAAATCCTGCAACACTTTTAGTAAATACAGCTTCTATTTATGGTATGAATGATGTAACTCACTTAGGTATATTTGATATTCCTATGATGTCAAACATTCCTGAACTAGTATATCTTGCACCAACTAACAGTGAAGAATACTTTGCAATGCTTGATTGGAGTATAGAACAAAATGAACATCCAGTTGCAGTACGTATTCCTTGCAATGGAGTAATTCATACTAATGAAACTGTTGATACAGACTACAGCAACTTAAATACTTATAAAGTAACTCAAAAAGGAAGCAATATTGCTATATTAGCTCTTGGAGATTTCTATCAAATAGGTGAAGCATTAGCTAAAGCAATTGAAGAAAAAACAGGTACTGCTCCAACATTAATTAATCCTCGTTATATAACAGGAATAGATGTAGATACATTAGAAAGTCTAAAAGCAGACCACAGCCAAATAGTTACTTTAGAAGATGGTATTTTAGATGGTGGTTTCGGTGAAAAAATAGCTAGCTTCTATGGTCCTAGTGACGTAAAAGTTTATAACTATGGATTTAAGAAAGAATTCATTGATAGATATAAAGTAGAAGATATCTTAAAAGAAAATCGTATAACTCCAGAACAAATTATAGAAGACTTAGGACTATAATACTCAAACGAAGCATATAAAAATGTATGCTTCGTTATTTTATATAGAATTATTTGCATAGCACTATTTTTACGGTATAATTTACATATATAGTAATTTTGTATTCAATTTATATTTAAATTTATTTAATATATGAAGGAGGAAAAATCCTATGTATGATTTTTTAATAGCCGCATTACCTTGGGTATTATTTTCAACAGCTCTTGCTATTGTCCTTACTTATATGAATAATTCTAAAAAGCAAAAGAAAAAATAAATTAAAAGGAGATGCATATAAATGAATAAAAATCATTTATATACATCTCCATATTTCTATATATAATCATAAAAAAATTCTCTATTTAAAACAATAATCTTTTTATTACCTACAATTTTTATTATATCTTCATGTTCAAATTTCTTAAGCTTTCTGCTTATAGTTTCCCTAGTAACTCCAATATAATTAGCCATATCCTCTCTATTAATAGGTAGAGTTATTTCTATACCATCTTTCTTATCTACCCCATACTTATTTATTAAACTTGTTAAAAGGTATGCTAATCTTGCCTCCACATCATTAGTTGCTAAACTTCTAGCTAAAGATTCTGCCTCTGAAAGTCTTTCTGCTAATGATTCCATAATACTTATTGATACTTCTGGCTTTTTAGCTATTATATCTCTAATTTCATTACTAGTTAAAGTGCAAATTTTACAGTCTGTTATTGCTCTTGCATTTACTCTGTAATTTGTATTTTTCAAGATACTAAACTCTCCAAAAAATTCTCCATCAGATAACACATTAATTATCTGCTCTTTTCCATCTGTAGTATATTTATAAAGTTTTATCTTTCCAGAACTCATAAAATATAATGTTTTGGAATTGTCACCTTCATTAAAAATCACATCACCTTTTTTATATTGTCTATGATCTATCTTTTTTAAAACATCTACCTTTTGATCCCCTTCTAAATTTTTAAATATAGATACTCTACTTAAACAGAAGTCATCGCATCTTCTTATACATTCACTACAAGTAGTACTAAGCATAATCTTTTCTCCTTTGTTATAGCATGAATATAGTTAGTTATTCCTATGTTTATAAGATCAGAAAGTATCTAATCTTAGTATTTGTATTATAACCTTTTCCAATAAAAAAACACTCAAAAAATAAAGGAACAAATTGGCTGACGTCACGCTTTTCAGTGCAGGAATCAGCTTTCTTTTGCGGCACTATATTTTTTCTTTTTGACGTATTGAAGAAATTGCATAACTAAAAGCCTATAACAATCAGTGCTCGCTATCAAAAAATTTAAATTTTCTATACGTCAAAAAAGACTGCATCAAAATGATGTTACAATCATTCTGATACAGCTTTAGGTTAGGTTTATTTATCTAATTAAATCGACAATTAATTTATCTCTTATTGTTCCATAAACATTTTCATATCATCTTCAACATTAGTAATTCCACCGATACCGAAGTTTTCAACTAAAACTTTAGTTACATTTGGTGAAAGGAATGCTGGAAGTGTTGGTCCTAAGTGAATATTCTTAACACCTAAGTGTAATAATGATAATAATACTATTACAGCTTTTTGTTCATACCATGCAATATTGAATGCGATTGGTAATTCGTTTATATCATCTAATTCAAATACTTCTTTAAGCTTTAATGCTATAAGAGCTAATGAATAAGAATCGTTACATTGTCCTGCATCTAGAACTCTTGGAATTCCACCGATATCTCCAAGGTCTAACTTGTTGTATTTGTACTTAGCACATCCTGCAGTTAAGATAACTGTATCCTTTGGAAGCGCCTTAGCAAAATCTGTGTAGTAGTTTCTTGATTTAGCTCTACCGTCACATCCTGCCATTACGAAGAATTTCTTGATTGCTCCTGATTTAACAGCTTCAACAACTTTATCAGCTAAAGCAAATACTTGAGAATGAGCAAATCCACCAATGATTTCTCCTGTTTCTAATTCAGTTGGAGCTTTACACTTCTTAGCTAATTCTATTATTTCTGTGAAGTCTTTATGTCCACTTTCATCTCTTTCTATATGCTTACATCCTGGGAATCCTGCTGCACCTGTTGTGAACATTCTATCCTTATAAGTTTCCTTTGATGTTGGAGGAACTATACAGTTTGTAGTCATTAATATTGGTCCGTTGAAAGCTTCGAATTCTTCTTTTTGTTTCCACCATGCATTACCGTAGTTACCTACTAAGTGCTTGTACTTCTTTAATTGTGGATAGTAGTGAGCTGGTAACATTTCTGAGTGAGTATATACGTCAACTCCTGTACCTTCTGTTTGTAGTAATAATTGTTCTAAGTCTCTTAAGTCATGTCCTGAGATTAATATTCCAGGGTTCTTACCAACACCTATATTAACCTTAGTCATTTCTGGGTTACCATAACTTTCAGTATTAGCTTTATCTAATAATGCCATACCTTCTACTCCAACTCTACCAGTTTCTAGAGTTAAAGCTACTAAATCTTCAACTGTTAATGAATCATCTAAAAGGTCAGCTAAAGCTTTTTGCATAAATGCGCTAACATCTTCGCTGTCATAGTCTAATTCATTTGCATGTTTAAGGTATGCAGACATACCCTTTAATCCGTATGTAATAAGTTCTCTTAAACTTCTTATATCTTCATCTTTAGTTGCAAGTACACCAACTTGTTCTGATCTTGATTTTTCATCTAAAACTGAATCTACGAAATCAACTTCTTTACTTCCACCGAAAGCATTCTTAAGTTTTTCGATTAATCCTAATTTCTTATCTATTTCTTCATTAGATTCTGTGTACCAAAGAGCTGCTTCAGAAAGATTTTCCTTATCATCTAACTTAGATAATAATTCATTCTTCATTCTTAAAGTTTCTTTAACTCTTTCATAGAATACTGCCTCATCAAAGTTTGCATTTGTTATTGTTGTAAATAAGTTTATAGTTATATAATGATTTACTTCTTCAGGAATAGCTTTATTTTCTTTTCTTAATCTAGTTGTTACTTCTGATAATCCTTTTGTAACATATATTAATAAATCTTGCATTCTAGCTAAATCTGGGCTTTTTCCACATACTCCAAATTTAGTACATGCTTTACATCCAGCTGTCTCTTGACATTGAAAACAGAACATTTCATTTTCCATAAATTTATTCTCCTCACTTACCTCGAATTTATAATCACATTATAACTACTTGAGAAAATTAAAACTGTAACATTTGTTACATTTTTAAAAAAATAATTATTTTAAAGTGTACGTGTATTTTTATTCGCTTTTATTCCAAAAATCATGGTAAATAATTTATAAAATATTATCTCCAGAATAATTTATTATGATTTTTATTGCTATTCATTAAAAAAATGAGAATTCAAACCTCTGAATTCTCATTTTTTACACTCAATTATATGTTATTTAGATATGCCATCTCCCCAATCAGCTTTTCTTGCCTGCTTATAAGCTTCTTTATCTTTCTTATATAACTCAATATTTTTGATTCCATCATCACAGCATACTTCAATATTAACTCTACCTTTTTTTATTATAGGATGTCTTAATATACGCATGTCTGTCTTTCTGCAATCTTCTTTTGATACTGCTATGTATGAAAATTTTTCATCTTCATAAGGAACATCTCCATTTTTTACTTCCTTATGTAATTTGCTTCTTGGTATTCTACATGTAAAATGACACCAGCTATCTATTTCACATTCCTTTTCATGGGGACATGGTGCTATAATATTAGCTCCACTTTCTATAAGCTGCTTACGAATCTTCTTTAAATTTGAGAATCCAACCTTTGTTCCTGGTTCTACTATTAATAAAACCTTGTTTGTTGCATTCCATAATTTACTTACGGCTTTAATTCTTTCATCATCACTAAGTTCATTTAAAACATAAGATGCAATAACTAAATCACCTTTATCTTCAATTTCTCCATTTGTAAGATCAAAGGATTTCCATTCCGTATTAATTAAGGCTTCTGATTCTGATTCCTTCATTATCTTTTGTCCTACTTTACGCATTGCTTCTTCTCTCTCAAGGCATACTACCTTCTCTAAATTAATTAAAGAATCTGCTGCCCATGAAGCAGCTCCTGTTCCTGCTCCTATATCTAGTAAAGTATTTATCTTATCATCATATAAATCCAAAGTATAATCAAGGGCCGAATAAACAGCTCCAAAGGTTGCTGGCATTCTTACTACTGAATAAGTAACTGCTTCAGCTTCCTTACTAATTAGACGTTTGCCTCTCCCGCTTTCATTTCTATATTTGTCGGTAATAGACTTAGAAATATCTTTTAATTCATTATGCTTAATATCTGTAATTTGATTTTCTATAGCTGTTTTTAATTCAATAGGTAACTGCATACTCGCCATCCTTTTCCTTTATAAGTTATACATCTATTATAATATAAAAATCATCATTTAATATTAGTATCAACCTACTAATCAAATAACACTTCTTCTAATTTTTCTCCATCAATTATTTTTATATTACGTCTATCAAATTCTATAAGACCTTCATCTCTAAGTTTAATAAGTTCCCTTGAAAGAGAAGGTCTTGGTATACCAATATTTAAAGCTAATTCTTCTTTACTTATATTAAGTTTAATATTGTTAGTTTTCTGCATAATACTTTCCTGTAAAATATAATCAGCCACCTTTTGCTTAACTGTTTTTAGAGAAAGACTCTTTATTTTACTATTTAAAGTAAAAACTTTTTCACTTAGAAGCTTTAAGAAATTTTCCATAAACCTTTCTTTGAAAGCGAATAATTTAATAATTTCCTGCTTAGTTAAATATATAATTTTACAATTCTCAATTGCCATTACTGTAGCTGGATATTTATTAAAACCTGAAAAAATCAAAGCTTCTCCAAATACATCCCCTGCTTTAAGCCTTTTCATTATTATCTCTTTCCCACTAGGATATAGACGTTCTACAACAACTTTTCCTTCTACAACTAATCCTAAAACATTACACTCATCATCTTCTTGGGCAATTATTTCTCCTTTAAAGTAATTCTTTGATGAATAATTGATAACATTAATTATCTCTCGCATTTCATATTCCGTTACCCCATCAAAAAGACTATTATCTATCAATCCGTCTATTAAATTATTCATTTTTACTCCTTAATCTTTATTGTAAGCTGTACTAATGACTTTTCTCTTCCTTCTATATCTATTTTAGGCATAATAGAAAACTCATAGAAACAGCCTTCAAGCTCAATATTATTTTCTTCTGCATATCTTAAGAGTCTTTCATAATATTTAAAGTTATCTCTATAATTATCATCATAATATAAACTTAAATACTTTCCTTTTGGAATTATGTTTCCTCTTAAGCTATCTGTATATTCATTATATATCATTATATTCGTATATATAATATTTCCTTTTATTATATCTTCATAAGAAGTTAAAAAAATAATTTCTGAATTTAACATCCCATAATTTTTTTCTACATCAATTAAAGTCTTTCTAAGATTAATTTCAAGTTCATTAATACTTTCAGATCTATATTCATATGCTATAACTTTTCTTTCTTCATATTCTTCTATCACAACTTCTCCTAAGGATCTTTCCAAAGCCACACTAACTCTATCCTTCAAAAAATCAATATAATTCCTAGTCTGTTGAAGTTCTCTTATCTTTTTATCAATAGACTCTTTTTGTTTTTCTAACACCTTATATATAGATTCTGGAGTAATATCTGTACCTATTAAATCTTTTATTTCTTCTAAAGATAATCCCATAAGCTTACAATATTTTATCATATCCATAACTATAAACTGATCTATTGTATAGTATCTATAGTTATTCTCTTTGTTTACATATGCAGGCTTTAAAAGGCCTATTCTATCATAATAACGAAGAGTTTGAATAGAAACATTATGTAGTTTACTCATCTCTCCAATAGAAAACTCCATACTTTAAACACCTCTAAATAATTTTTATACTCCTAATGCTAATTCTGTTGATTTCTTTAAATTTGATACAAGAATCATTACTACTATTGTTATAGACTCTGATACTAATGTTGATACCCAAATTCCATCTGCACCTAAAGCAAGAGATAAAATTATAAGACATATAGGGAATACTATTACACTTCTTAATGCACATATTAAGTTTGACTTTCCTGGCATTTCTATAGCTTGATAATATATTGTTGCAGCTAAGTTTACACCTGTAGGGAAGAATGATAAATTCATAAGATTTAACCCTACATAAGTCATTTCTATTAACTCTATATTAGATGTAAATACTCCTATAATTTCTCTGCCAAATACAAAACATGTGGCAGTAAAAACTATATTAACAATTAAACAGGCTATATTAGTCATCTTATGAAACTTAAGCATCTTTTCTTTATTTTTAGCTCCATAATTATAACTTATAAGAGGCTGTACACCAATAGCCACTCCAAATAAAACCATGTAAACATTAGTAGTCAAATAATTCATAATACTATATGCAGCAAGTCCCTCTTCACCAACAACTTTTACAATAGCAATATTAGCTAGATATATTATTATAGAAAAAGTTACTTCACTAAAAAAGGATGGAAGTCCTATATTAGAGAATTCCTTAATGCTCTCTCTATTTAATTTTACATTTCCAAAGGTTAATATTCCTTTCTTAAAAATGAAATGAGGAAGCAAGATTGAAACAGTAACTATTTGCCCAAGACCTGTAGCAATAGCTGCTCCTTTTATCCCTAAAGAAATCTCAAATATAAATAAACAATCAAGAATTATATTAGTAATTGCTCATAATATTGTAGATGCCATTGCAAGTTTGGGTTTCCCGTCATTTCTTACAAAACTATTTAAAGCTATACCTATTAAATTAGGTATACAAAACATTGCATAAAATCTTAAGTAATCAGTTGCTAAATTTAATATATTATCTGTTGCTCCTAAAATAGAGGCTAAAGGTCTTGCAAAAATAACGCAAACCACACTTATTATTACACTGAAGATAAGCAGGAATTTAAAAACCTGTCTAAAAACTTCTATTGCTAAATCTTCATCTTTTGCTCCTACATATTTAGAAACTAAAGCTCCTCCACCAACTGCAAACATACTTGCAATTCCAAATAACATTATTGTAAAAGGCATTATTACATTTACTGCTGCAAGTGCTAAATCCCCTACACCTTGACCTACAAATATTCCATCAATAACTGTATATAAAGATGAAACAAACATAGCCAAAGCTGAGGGAACCGCGTACTTCAAAAATTGTTTTGTCATTTTTTATCACCTCAAGCTGAATTGTTATATAAGCGAAATTATAAACTCTATAGTAACAATAGAGTCAATAAAATAAGGGACTTGTCCAAATGACATTAGAGTCATTTAAACAAATCCCCTTATATATTATAAACTTTACTTTATAATATATACTATATATTTCATATCCTCAATGGAATACTATACCATCCTCAAAAAAGATACCGAGCAATTAAGAAATTACTCAGTATCTTTAAATAAATTATTATTTAATATCCTTAGCATAAGGCATTGAATCTATTGCACCATAATTAGTACAAGTTATAGCTCCAACCTTATTAGCATAAGCTATTATTTCTTTCCACTTATTAAATGATATATTTTTCATATCTTCTAAATCAGCAACTTGCTTTAATACAGCTCCAACAAATGAATCTCCAGCTCCTGTTGAATCTACTTGCTTAATCTTTATTGAAGGTATTACAGTCTTCTCCTCACCATTACTAATTAAAGTTCCTTCAGCTCCTAAAGTTATCGCAACAACCTTTGCACCTATTTTATGAAGTTCATCTACACCTTCATTTAAATCTTTAATGCCAGTTATAAGTCTAACTTCTTCATCACTTAACTTAACAAAATCAGCACTTTCTGCAAATGTCTTGGAATCTTCAATAAACCTTGCTAACTTTTCTTCAGTTATTAATGCATCTCTATAATTAGGGTCAAAAGAAATAAACATATCATTTTCCTTACCATAGTCTAATAGTTTAAAGTAAGTATTCTTTAATTCTCC
Source organism: Clostridium sp. DSM 8431 (assembly GCF_900116755.1). Classification (GTDB taxonomy): domain Bacteria; phylum Bacillota; class Clostridia; order Clostridiales; family Clostridiaceae; genus Clostridium. The sequence goes on along the minus strand of NZ_FPBY01000027.1, from coordinate 4,725 downwards.
TTCTAAGAAACCAGTTGCAGAACCAAAATGTAAAACATCATTATTAGTTATTCTGCTTAAATCTATACTATTAAATGAATATTCTCCATCGCTTCCTCTATTAAATTCAAAGTCTCTTTCTCCATTTTCATCAATAGCAACGAAAGCAAGTGTAGTACACCCTTCCATCTTAGTCATACTTGTATCTATATTAACATTTTCTAAAGTTTCAACTAAGAATCTTCCGAAAGAATCATCTCCAACTTGACCTAAGAATACTGCTTCTCCTCCTAATTTTACAACTGATGCTGCAACATTAGCTGGTGCTCCTCCAGCCTTCTTTTCAAAGTTAACTCCATTTTTAATTCCTTTATTAATATCTTTTCCTATAAAATCAATTAATAATTCGCCTATACAAAATACCTTATCCATTGTATCTAACTCCCTTTAAACTCCAAATTTTCATATTATTAATTTTAATATTACCTTTAGTTACAAACTGCACTCCAGTTCCTTTATCTTCAGAATATACTCTTGATGAAATTACTTCTCTTCCATCATTTAAGTATATTTCTACTGCTGAATTATCCATGAACATATGAATTTTTATGTTTTCCTCATCATCTAACTTAAGTTTTCTAACACCTTTGTCCCCAGACTTCATATTACTTCTATCTAAAAGTGCAATATTTTCTTCAAAATCATATCTAAATAGCATCATCTCTTCATCTGAAACAGCAAATCTTAATTCTAACTCAGATGCATCCATCTTATTAAAATCTAATAAGAATTCATAACTATTATTATCTATATTATAACTTTCCCATTGACTACCCACTGAGTCTTCAATATTAGCAAGAAGTTCACCTCTTAAATTTTTATATTCTTCTAAAGGTTTTTGTATTAATTTATATCCATCAAGACTTAACTCTCTAGCCATAGTTAAGCAATGCATTCTATTATATTTATCAGTTGGATGTAATGATTCTTCTTCAGGCATTCCCATCCATCCAATCATTATAGTTCTTCCCTTATCATCATTAAATACTTGAGGAGCATAAAAGTCAAATCCCATATCAATTTCTTTAAATTCATTATGATTCATTACTAAGGTATCATAATTAAGTTTTCCAACAATATATCCCGATTGATAAATATTTTGATTTTTAAATTCTTCTTTTTCTAATCCCTGTGGTGAGAATAATAAGACGTCTTTTCCTTCAAGTTCAAAAAGACTTGGGCATTCCCACATAAATCCAAATTCATTATATGATGTGCCTATTTCCCCTTCAAATTTCCACCCTTCAAAGTTTTCAGTACTATATAATAAAGCTCTTCCAAATAACTCATCTGTCTGAGCTCCTATTACAAAATAGTATTTGTCATCCTTTTTAAATAACTTAGGATCTCTAAAGTGAGCTGTATATCCTTTTGGTCTTTCTTCATCTGAAAGAGTTGGACCTAATTTAGTAATATTATCTTTCTTATCACATATAGCTCTAACTTGATATGATTCTCTATTGCCTTCTTCGTCTTTAACATTACCTGTATAAAGAAGTTCTAAATGGTCATTATAAACTATTGCACTTCCTGAATAACAGCCATTTTTATCATACCAATCTGTCGGAGAAAGTACTGCCTTAGGTGCTGTAAATTCCACAAAATCTTTAGTTTTCACGAGGCCCCAATGCTTAAACTTATGCTCACATCCAAATGGATTCCATTGAAAGAATAAATAATATTCCCCATTAAAATAACTTAATCCATTTGGATCATTAATTAACCCAAAAGGCGTTTCAAAATGATAGTTTAATTTCCAATCATCATTATAACTATTTCTATAACATTCTATTACATCTAAATTTATGTCTTCTAATGCCTTAAATTCTTTCATTCTTATCACCCTCACAACCTAAATTTTTATCCTATGTTTTTTACACTTTGCCTTTCAATAAGCTTTAATTCAACTTCTTTTTCATTTTTAATTTCTTCTAGCTCTATAGCTGCTACCATTGAATCTGCTACCTTCCTTCCAAGAGCCTCATAATCAATACATACAGTTGTTATTGTTGGATGAACCGCAAGGCCAACGTCATATCCTCCAAATCCAGCAACTGAAAAATCTTCAGGTATATTGTATCTCCTTTCAAATGCATATCTAATAAACCCTAGAATTATATTATCAGTTGCTCCAACAACTGCTGTTGGTTTATATTTTAAAACTTTTTTACTAGACCTATAAGCTTCTTCGAAAGAAAATCCTGTTTCTACAAAACTTATATTGCATTCTACATCTTCAAAGGCTTCATAAAAACCTTCTTTTCTTTCAATACCAACTGCTTTATCATCTTCTGAAACTCCAAGAAATACTATATTTCTATGACCTTGTTTCTTGATGTACTCTCCAAGTATTCTACCTGCTTTTCTATCATCAATCTTTATACATTTTAATAAATTATTATTTTGACCAGTAAATATTATTGGTATAGTAAGCTTATTTGCCATGGCAATAGTTTCTTTAGTAATGTTAAATGCCATTACTATTATTCCATCAACCCCTTGTTTATAAAACTTATCTATACATTCAAGTTCTTTTTTCTTGTCTAATTCACTAGATGCTATAATTACTTGATATCCTTTATCTTCTAATATTTTATTTATACTCTTCAATAGTTTCCCTGCTGTAAAAGAATCTATTCTTGGCAAAATTACTCCTATAAGTTTACTATTATCAGATTTAAGTCTTTTTGCAAAAAAGTTTGAAGTAAACCCTGTTTTTTTAACTGCTTCACCAATTTTTTTTGCATTTTCTTCACTTACATAGCCTCCATTAAGATACCTTGATACAGTACTCTTAGAAACTCCAACCATATTGGCTATATCCTGTATAGTTACTTTCATATCTTCCCCCTAAGCTTAAAAATTTTTCCCATTTTTCCAATGTATTATATCATATTTAATCTTGAAAATTACCCTATATATAAATAGAGAGTCCTAGTATCTCTATTAGGACTCTCTATTTTGCATCATCATACAATTCTATTCTTCTGGTGTAAATAAGAAATATGTTAATAAGAAAGATACTGCAAATCCAATTCCACAAGCTATTAAGTAGCCTACTATATTTGTGTTTAAATAAAGTAATATTCCTGGTACTGCTGTAACTCCCATTCCTGTTCCTGCAAGATGAATTATTCCTGAGAATAAACCAGCTGCAGCTCCACCAACACAACCATATATAAATGGTTTTATAAATCTAAAGTTAACACCAAATATTGCAGGTTCAGTAATTCCTAAAAATGCTGGAACTGCTGATGATAAATATAATGAACGCTTCTTCTTATCTTTTGTCTTTAAAGCAACTGCTATTGTTGCTGCACCTTGAGCTACTATTGCTCCTGAAATAAGTGCATTAAATTGGTTAACGCCTTCTGAAGATAATAATTCTACTTCTAAAGCATTAAATACGTGGTGTATACCTGATACAACTATTAATTGATGGAAACCACCAATTACTGCTCCACCTATACCAAATGGAAGTGTCATAAATAATATACATCCTGCTAAGATATATTCTTCAATTGTATGCATTATTGGTCCTACAACAAATAATCCAAGTACCATTGAAACTGCTAATGTTATGAAAGGTGTAACTATTAAATCAATAACATCCGGTATAACTTTTCTTAATGATTTTTCAAGTTTAGCTGCTATAATTCCTAGTATTAAAGCTGGCAGAACTGATCCTTGATATCCTACTAAAGGAATGTCTAATCCCATTATTGGCACATATATTGGACTAGCTGTTCCAGCAGCAACATCATATGCATTTGGAAGACTTCCTGATACTAACATTAAACCAAGTACTATACCGATAACTGGTGTTCCACCGAATTTTTTAATTGTTGACCATGCTACTAAAGCTGGTAAAAATGCGAAAGCTGTATCTGTTAAGATACCAAGTACTGTTGCGAAATTACCTTCACCTGAAACTACACCTAAAGTTTTTAATAAACTGTTAAGCCCCATAAATAATCCTGTAGCAACTAGTACTGGGATTATAGGAACGAAAATGTCACCTAAAGTTCTTGAAACTTTTTGAAGTGGAGTCATATTTGCATATGCTTCTTCTTTATTGTTTCCAGTTTCAATTCCTTCTTTATTCATTTCAGCAAAAACTTTATTTACGAAACCTGTTCCTAATATTATTTGGAATTGAGCGGCTGCAAAATATTGTCCCTTAACTCCATCTATATTTTCAATTGCTTTTTCATTTACTTTGTCTTTATCTACTAATATTAATCTTAATCTTGTTGCACAATGTTCCATTGATTTTATATTTTCTTTTCCACCAATGTTTTTCAAGATTTCTCTAGCAACAACTTGCTCTTTACTCATTGTTTTCCCTCCTATGTATAACGTTTACCCCCCCAAGTTATGTTTATATAATATCAGTTCCATACACTTTTTGTCAAGTAAAGGTTTAAATATATTTTCATTTCCTTTCAAGCCACCTATTTTAGCCACTTCAACATATTTATCCCTCCGTTATTTTTATTGTTTTTTCTCACATGGCATCGGTTCCACATTGTTAAAGATATTTATTGTTTATTATCTATTTATTATCTCCACCTCTGTAATAACTATTTATAAATATCGAGTAGGTGAACCTCAGAAATATTTTTTTCTGAGGTCTTTCCTCTCACAGAACCGTGCATGCGGGCCTCGCACACGGCTCTTGATAAA
>NZ_FPBY01000045.1 GCF_900116755.1 Clostridium sp. DSM 8431 | reverse complement strand
ACGGAGTTCCGGCTAATCCTGTTTTGCTTGAATACTACAATAAGTTAATTAAATCAAAACCTAAAAAAGTAGCTATTGGAGCTATAATGCACAAATTAATTAACCACTTTTTTGCAATACTTAGGGATAAAAAGCCCTTTGAATTACGATTACCTGAAGTACATAAAAAATTATATTTAAATAGTAATTTACACGAAGTAATATAACATATAATTTAAAACTCACTCTTGTCCATTATTCGTAAAATAGTAATGATTTATTAAGTGTACCCTTTTTTAAAAAATTAATTTTTAAAATTTTTTATTTTTTTGTATAACTGGTCTAGACATTAAAAAAAGCCTGCCAAAATAATAAGCAAGCTAAGTTAATAAAACACTTTATATTCCGCTTCCCTACGTTGGTATTAACCACATCAGGTTTAAAGAGTTAGGACCTTTTCCTTCTCAGCCAAATTGGCACCCCTAGCTTACGTCTATATGTTACTATATTTATTTTTCATTTTCAACTTTTTCTATTTTTTTAAAACAATTCAACAGGTATTTTTCACTTAAATTTAACAAAAAGTACCGCCCTAAGATAATAATCTTAGGACGGCTTATATGGTCAAATTATTTGTTATTGGCTATTATTATTTTTTCTTATTTTTTTTAACTTCTTTTTTAGCTTCTTCTCTTCCATTAAAAGCTGTTATATACATTTCTTTTATTTCACTTATTAATGGATATCTTGGGTTAGCTCCTGTACATTGATCATCAAAAGCTTGTTCTGACATTTCATCAAGTTTTTCAAAGAATTTAGTTTCATCAACCCCAGCTTCTCTTATTGTCTTTGGCATTTCAACCTTAGCTTGTAATTCTTCTATAGCTTTGATTAATAATTCTACCTTTTCTTCTTCAGTATTTCCACCAAGATTTAAAGCATCAGCTATTTTAGCATATCTTTCTCCTGCATTTGGATATTTATATTGAGCAAACGCTGCTTGTTTAGTTGGTGCATTACATGCATTAAATCTTATTACTTCGTTTAGTAATAATGAGTTAGCCATACCATGTGGTAAGTGGTGATATGCTCCTAATTTATGAGCCATTGAGTGGCAAACTCCTAAGAATGCATTACTAAATGCCATACCTGCCATACATGATGCATTAGCCATCTTTTCTCTAGCTTCTTTATTTGTTGAACCTTCTGAGTAAGCAAGTGGTAAGTTTTCAAATACTAACTTAATAGCTTCTATTGCTAAACCATTTGTAAATTCAGATGCCATTGTTGATACATAAGCTTCCATTGCATGAACTAATACGTCAATACCTGCACAAGCTGTTAATCCCTTAGGTGAAGTCATCATAAGTTCTGGATCTACGATTGCCATATCTGGAGTTAATTCGTAATCTGCTAATGGATATTTAATTCCTGTCTTTTCATCAGTTATAACTGCAAATGGAGTTACTTCTGAACCTGTACCTGCTGAAGTTGCTACAGAAACCATCATTGCTTTATCACCCATATGTGGGAATGTGTATATTCTCTTTCTAATGTCCATAAATCTCATAGCTAAATCTTCAAATCTTACTTCTGGATGTTCATATAATACCCACATAATCTTAGCAGCATCCATTGCTGATCCACCACCAAGTGATATAATTACGTCTGGGTTAAAGTCTTGCATTTCTAAAGCTCCTGCCTTAGCACTTGCAAGTGTTGGATCTGGTTCTACATCTGAGAATATCTTATATTGAATTCCATCTCTGTCTAATATATCTGTAATCTTCTTAGTATATCCAAAGTTGAATAAGAACTTATCAGTTACTATAAATGCTTTCTTTTTACCCATATCCTTTAATTCACTTAAGGCAAATGGTAAGCATCCATATTTGAAGTAAACTTTTTCTGGTACTCTAAACCAAAGCATATTTTCTCTCCTTCTAGCTACTGTTTTAACATTAATTAAATGTTTTGGACCAACATTTTCTGAAACTGAGTTTCCTCCCCAAGATCCGCATCCTAAAGTTAATGATGGTGCTAATCTAAAGTTGAATAAGTCCCCAATAGCTCCTTGTGATGATGGCATGTTTATTAATGTTCTAGATGTTTTTACTCTATTTCCGAATTCATTTATTCTATCAGTGTTAGCTTCATTTGTATAAAGTATTGAAGTATGCCCCATTCCTCCATAAGCTAATAGCTTTTCTGCTTTTTCTAACGCTTCTGAGAAATCTTTAACTTTATACATAGCTAAAACTGGTGATAACTTTTCATGAGATAATGGTTCTTCTGAACCTATTTTGCTAACTTCTGCAACTAATATCTTAGCTGACTTAGGTACTTCTACTCCTGCAAGCTTAGCTATATCATAAGCTGAGTGACCAACCATATTAGCATTTAATGCACCTTTATCATTTAATACTATTTTTCTTACCTTTACTACTTCATCAGAGTTTAATATATAAGCCCCTCTATCAGCTAATTCCTTCTTAACTGCATCGTATACCTTATCTACTACTACTATTGATTGTTCTGATGCACAGATAACTCCATTATCAAATGTCTTTGAAAGTAATATTGAGTTTGCTGCCATTTTTATATCTGCTGTTTCATCTATAATTGCTGGACTGTTTCCTGCTCCAACTCCTAATGCTGGTGTTCCTGATGAGTAAGCTGCCTTAACCATTCCTGGGCCACCTGTAGCTAATATAATATCAGCTTCTGCCATAACTTGTTGTGATAATTCAACTGATGGTTCATCAATCCATCCAATTATTCCTTCTGGTGCTCCAGCTTTAACTGCTGCATCTAAAACAACTCTTGCTGCTTCAATTGTTGCTTTCTTTGCTCTTGGATGTGGAGAAATGATAATTGCATTTCTTGTTTTTAATGATATTAATGTTTTGAATATTGCTGTTGATGTTGGGTTAGTAGTTGGTACTATTGCAGCTACAACTCCAATTGGTTCAGCTATTTTTGTTACTCCAAATACATTGTCTTCTTCAAGAACTCCGCAAGTTTTCATATCTTTATATTGATTATAAATATATTCTGCTGCAAAGTGGTTCTTTATAACCTTATCTTCAACTATTCCCATTCCTGTTTCTTCAACTGCTATTTTTGCAAGTCTTATTCTTTCATTATTTGCAGCCAAAGCAGCTTGTCTAAAAATTTCATCTACTTGTTCTTGAGTATATGTTGCAAACTTTTCTTGTGCCTCTTTTAATTGTTTGATTCTTTGTGTTAATTCTTGTGCATTTGTTACTTTCATTGTTACTACCTCCAAAAAAGAGTTTTAAAATTTATTTTTTATTTGTGATTATTTTGTCAATCTCTATGGTTTTATTGTATGATATAGTTAAATTTTTGTCAATATATTTTTCAAACAAATTTTATATTTTTTTATTTATCCATAAAAATCGAGTAAATACAACGCTTACACGTAATCAATTTTACATTTATTTTTCATTTTATTCTTTTCATTTCCGTTTTTTCCTTGTAATTATTTTAAAAAACTTTAAAATGTGAATTTTTTTTAACAATGTGCAGTCAAATATTTTCATTTGTCTTCAACAAGATATTGATGTATAATTTTCCTATTAACCATTTATAAAGGAGGATATTATGCCAAGTTTAATACTAGAAGGTGGAACCTTCAGACCAATCTTTAGCGCTGGTGTTATGGACGCTCTTTTAGATAACGATATAACATTTCCTTACTGCATTGGTGTATCTGCTGGAATAACAAATGGAATATCATACTTATCTAAGCAATATAAAAGAAACTTAGAAATTCTTGAAAAGTATAGATTAGATAAAAGATATTTAAGTGTAAGAAACTTTTTCAAATGTAAGAGTATATTTGGAATAGAATTTGTTTTTGATGAAATTCCAAACAAACTTAATCCTTTCGATATGGATGCTTTTAAAAAATATGAAGGTACTGCTCTTGCAGGAATAACTAATGCTTCTACAGGAAAAACTGAATACATTGACTTAAAAGACTTAGATAGAAAATGTCTTCCTCTTAGAGCCACATGTGCTATTCCTTTCTTTTTCCCTGCTATAAAAATAAATAATGATTATTATTATGATGGAGGTTTATGCGATCCTATTCCAATTAAAAAAGCTATAGCCGATGGTAATGATAAACATTTAATTATTCTAACTAGGCCTAAAGAATATAGAAAAGAACTTTCAAAAAGTAATGTTTTTGCTGCAAAAGCATTAAAAAAGAAATATCCAAATTTAGTTGAGCCCCTTCTTACAAGACACCAATTATATAATGAAACAGTAAGATTTTGTGAAGAATTAGAACGTCAAGGAAAGGCAGTAATAATACGTCCTGATGCATCTCAAGCTATAGAAAGCTTTGAAAAAGATATTAAAAAAATACAAAAAGGATGGCAAGATGGGTATAATCAAGCCATAGAAAAAATGGACGAGATAAAAAAATTATTTCTATAATCAACTTAATTAAGGCAGTCACATTTTCATATGACTGCCTTTTTATTTTATCTGTATTCTTAAAACATATAAGGAAAGATTTCTTAAGATTATAAATATTTCTTTAATATAAATCTCCTAAGCCCACCATATTTTATTTTTTCTTTTTCAATAGTATATCCAAGCTTTTTAAAGGTATTTAAACTATATGTATTATCAGGATGCACAGTAACTGCAATAATCTTATTATTTTTCCTTGCTATAGATTCAAGCTCTTCGCATATTATTCTCTGCAGACCATTCCCCCTGAAATCTTCATGTACAAAAGTTGCTTCTATCTGTCCTACCTTTAGCAAATCTTCTTTGGGCAATTCCATATCGTATCCATAATTCTCAGCTTCATATCCTAAACTTATGTATACACCTAAAGCTACTAATCTATCACCCTCTACAAAACACCCAATAACTTTTCCTTCTTTAAGTTCAAAAAGAAATTCTTCTTTACTAGTTTCAAAATACCATTCTTTATTTTCTAACATTTCACTTATATGCTTTTGAAGTTTCATTATCTCATTTATATAAGTTTCATCTAATAACTTTAGTCTTCCCTTAAATTCTTTTTTATCTTTTCCTTTTAAGTTAATATATTTATCCATCTTGTGACCACCTGCCTTAATTTACAATATAAGAATATAATAATTATCTTATACTTATACTCTTAAAATCAAACCTATCTCCCCTATGGTTTGATTTTGAATATTCAAAAGGCTGACCATTATCTAAAAATGCTATTTGTTCAATTTGCAATATAGGAATATTTTCTTCCATCATAAGCTCTTTCTTTTCCAAATTTGATGGTATTAATGCTCTTACTGTCCTATGGGCACTTTTTATTTTTAAATTCAATTTTTCTTCTATGTAATTATAAATAGATCCTTTCAAGACTTCCTTCTTAACTCCAGATATAACATCTATAGGCATGTAAGTATATTCAAGGACGAAAGGTTTTTCATCTGCATATCTTACCCTACATATATAATAAACAAAATCATCCTTCTCCATCTTTAATTTATTTGCAATTTCCTCTGATGGATTAACAACTTTAAATTCTATTATTTTAGAAGTAACTTTTTCTCCCTTATGACTATCAGAGAAACCGTTAAATTGTTTTGAAGTACTTATATCTTTTATTTCCGTATAATCCACATCTTTAACAAAGGTTCCAGCACCTCTTCTTTTAACTACACTCCCATTCATAACAAGCTTATCCATTGCCTTTTTTATAGTTATTCTGCTTACATTATATTGTATACACATTTCTTTTTCCAAAGGAAGCTGATCATTAGCTGAATACTCGCCATTATTTATTTTTTTCTGAATATCCAAAGCAATCTGTTCATACTTTAACATAACAATACTCCCCCTATTTTTTATTTATATTATATCATCTTATTCACATATATAAAATTGAATATATTCTACTTTTTGTCATCAAAATAACTTAAGACATATATTTATAATAATAGTAATATTATTATAGGAGTTTTTATGGAAAATATTCTAGATAAGCTTTCAGAGATTGAAAAAGTTATTGGTAATACGCCAATGATAGAGATTTCTTTTTTATACAAAAATAAAGTATGTAAGATTTACTCTAAGCTAGAATCTTTTAATTATACAGGAAGCATTAAAGATAGAATGGCCTTATATATATTAAAAAGAGCATATTCAGAAGACAGAATAAGAAATAATTATACAATTGTTGAAGCTACAAGTGGTAACACAGGAATTTCTCTAGCTGCTATAGGTTCCTATCTTGGAAATAGAACTAAAATATATATGCCTGATTGGATGAGTTCTGAAAGGAAGCTAATTTTAAAAAGCTTTGGTGCTGAGCTTAAATTAGTTTCTAAAGAAGAAGGCGGTTTTCTTCAATGTATTGTAAAAACTATAGAAGAATCTAATAATAATAACAATATATTTCTTCCTTCGCAATTTTCTAATGAAGATAATTCATCTGCCCATTATCTTACAACAGGTCCTGAGATAATAAACAAGTTTTGTTCTTCAAATCTAAAGCCTAATGCCTTTGTATCAGGTGTTGGAACTGGAGGAACACTAATGGGTGTAGGTAAGTTTTTAAAGGAATATGACTCAAGCACTAGAATTTATGCTATCGAACCTAAGAGCTCCCCTACCCTCTCTACAGGAACAATTGTAAAGGAACACAGAATACAAGGAATCGTTGATGAATTTGTACCACCTTTATTTAAAAGAGCTAAAATAAATTCTATTCTTCCTATAGATGACGGAGATGCAATTATTATGGCTCAGAAGCTATCATCTTGTTTAGGTCTTGGCGTTGGAATATCTTCAGGAGCAAATTTTTTAGGTTGCATTAAAGCTTTAGATATACTTGGTCTTGATTCTGTTATTTGCACAATTTTCCCTGATGATAATAAAAAATATCTAAGTACTGATCTTATGAAAACAGAACCTATTAAAGATGATTTTATATCATCTAAGATAGAGCTTCTTGATTTAAATGTTCTATAGAAAGCTAAAGCTGTACCCAAAATTTGAGTACAGCTCTTTTTTTATAAGGTTCCAAAACCAAATCTTACATCTTTAGCAGTATGAGAATCTGATCCATATATTTTTTCAATTCCATATTTATCAATAAGCTCATTTAAGATTCCTGATGGATAAACTTCCCCGCAGTATTTCTTTCTAACCCCTGCTGTATTATAATCCACAGAATATCCACCCTTTTGTATTTCTAAAGCTACCCTTTTTAACATTTCTTCATTCTTATAATTATAAGGATATACAATATTAAATATTCTAACTAAGGCTGGATGTCCTACTCTTTTGGCTTTAAACCCATTAAGATCTGCATTAATAGATTTAATAACAGTCTCATAATACAAATTATATAAGTTTTCTAAGGAGCCTGTAATATTTATTAATTCTTCATATCTCTCTGTGCTATAATCAAGACAATAGTACTTATCTTTATATTTAATAAAATGTACTGATATTATTGAGTCTTCAAAATCATCCTTAAACTTTTCAAGAATTTTGGCAGTTTCCTCTTCTAACCCTTCAAGATAATCAATTTCAGCTCCTATAAGTATTTTAATTTTATCCTTATACTTTTCCTTAATTCTTTTAACTTCTTCTATATATAAAGCAAAATTTTCTTCATCAGGAGCAGATTCATCAATAATATTTTCATCAATAAATCCTTTTGGTAGTGGAAGATGCTCTGTAAACGTAATCTCCCCTAACCCCTCTTCTAATGCTTTTTCTACATACATTTCTAAGCTGTCCTTAGTACCATGTGGACAAAATGGTGAATGAATATGACCATCTTTCTTTATATTAATCATGCTAACCCCTCCGTTTTTCTAAGTTTTTTCTTTAAGTCTTTATCTAATACTTCTATATAATCAATAGTAAAAGGTATATACTTTTCCATATCTTTTATATAATTTTCACTAAAATATTGTTTATTTAATGCAATATTGCATACTATCATTATAATACAATTACTTATCATTACCTTTTTTAAATTTTCTCTATTTTCAAGGAATCTTGTATTATTAAATAAATCATATACATAATTTATAAGTTTATTAATAATTACATCTAAATAATACTTTTCAGCCACCTGAGTCATAATAGTTGAATAATTATCTTCCTTTAAATCTTGAAAATCATCAATAAGCTGAAGCAATGTTCCATAATTTATACAAAACTCTTTTTCTAAATCATTTAAATCTCCTTTTATTAAATACCCATCTACTAGTACTGAAGTACCACCTTTTTCAATTGAAATATCTAATATATCAGCTTCATATGGAATATACATTTTTCCTTGCTGCTTAATACTTTTAACTTGGCTTTTATATATATCAATTAAGCTTCTATATACACCTTGGTATTTGCTTCTTTCATAATCATCTTCAATATAATTTATTAACTTATATATCTTTTCTTCTAGTTCATTTTCTAAGTGTATTTTTTCTCCTTTAACCATTAAGTACAACTTTTCATTAAACTCATCTTTTTCTTCGTTTGTTATATTGTTATCATCAAGAAAATTATCACTATATGGATATACCATGCTATATGCAAAAATAGATTTCTTAAGACATATTTTTTCTCCTAATAAGTCCTGTAAAATTCCAACTATCCATACATTTCTTAAAGCCTGAAATACTGAATCTTTTTCTATCTTTGAATCAAACTCTCTAGCTCTATATAAAAACTCTCTATTCATGTTTATCATACAATCTAATTCATAAGTATCAAGTCCACTTAAATTAAAGATTTCATCATTCTTTATAAACGACTTAATAATACTTATAATCTCTTCTTCCCACAAAGCCTGCTTAGATGTGTCTATAGGTCTTTTTTTCATATGTTTCTCTATTTTCTTTATAAAGCTGCTCATATTTTTTTCATTATTTTTCTTTTCATGAACATCATATTCTCTAATATTACATTCTAATTTATTACCTTGAATAAACCATTTTTTTCTCGCCTTATTATACATAAATAAAATCTCCCGTTTTTTATCTTAAAATCATACCTTTATATGGTTTCAAATGAACATTGACTTGTTTATTTAATACTGATATTTTTTCCCCTGTCAATTCATCTAAAAGAGTTGCCTTATTGCAATTAAATTGAATATTAGAAGGTTTTTCTGATAAGTTCAAAAGAATATATACCTCTTCACCTTCAAAACACCTACTAAATACATACTGCTCATTTCTTATTAAAATTTGTTTATAATCTCCATACTTTAAGGCTTTTAAAGTTTTTCTTATATTTCCAAGCTTCTTTATATGTTCATATAAATTTTTATTATCACTTACAATATTATTTAAATCTAAACTAATTCTTAAATCATCATCTGAATTTTTTTGTTTAACTCCTTCAATCCCCCACTCACTTCCATAATATATAGCTGGTATTCCTGGCATAGTAAATAAAAGAGTATATACATTTTCTAAGTAGTCTTTTTTTCTTAATGTACTAGCTATTCTATTTACATCATGATTATCTACAAAATTATATAGATCTATATCTTTATATATAGCATAATCCCCTTTTTGCCTGTTTATTGAATATGCTATTTCAAAGTAATTTTTGTCATTATGAGATGAATATATACCTTTGTAACATTCGTAATTTGTTACAGAGTGAAGCATATCATTATTTGCCCATAGCTTATAATCTCCATGGATAACTTCTCCCATAAGCCAGAAATTCTTTTTCTTTCCCTCACAATACCTTCTTAAACTTCTAAAAAAATTTCTATCCATATAATCAGCAGCATCAATACGTAGCCCATCTATGGCAAATTCATCTATCCAAAAGGATATACATTTAAATATATACTCCTTAACTTCTTCATTCATAATATTTAATTTAACTAATGAATAATGACCATTCCATCCTTCATAAGTAAAACCATCATCTTTATATATTTCATTTCCAAACCTTATATTCTGAAACCAATTTATATACTTTGATTTTTCTTTATTTTTTCTTAAATCTTCAAAGGCCCAAAATTCTCTTCCAACATGATTAAATACTCCATTTAAAATTATTTTTATATTATTTTTATGAAGCTCACTACATACCATTTTAAATTCTTCATTTGTTCCAAGCCTCTTATCTAATTTTAAATAATCCTTTGTATCATATCCATGAGTCATTGATTCAAAAACTGGTCCTAAGTATACAGCATTTACAGACATACTCTTCATATGAGGTATCCACTCTATAATTTTTTTTATCCTATTTACTGAATTAACTTCATTATTTGTCTTAGGACATCCACAAAAGCCCAAAGGATAAATGTGATAAATAATACAATCCTTAAACCACTCAGTCATAATACTCTCACACCTCGTTCTTATTTTTTTCTATTTTAACATATATTTCAATTATTAAAAATTAATATTATATAATTATTCACTTATTCTATTTAATATAATTTTTTATTGATTTTTCTCTACACCAGTCATCGTTTACATTTATTGCAAATTAGTTTATAATAAAAAATGAAAGGAATAATTTCTCTTTATTTGTTTAAACTAATTTTGCTTAATTTATTATATAGGAGGGATAATTTTATGAAATATGATAATAGTAAATTACAGCCATGGATTAAATTCACTAGACTTTTTGAATCTATTTCATGTATAACAAGGATTTCTGCTCATAACTTTAGAAATAATTCAAACTTAAATAAGAGCTTACGTAATTTTTATGTATCTACAATAGATATAGACAATGCCTTTACCCGTACTTGTTACGATATCCGTAATGGTAAAAGTCCAAATGTTAATCTGTGTGATTTTAATATTCCAGACCTTTCTCCTACTTGCTTAAATAATGTTGACGAACTAAAGAAACTTCTTTCTGAAACAATAATTGAAACAAAGGAGCCTCTTAATTTAATATTAAGTGATATACCAGAAAACACTGAAAGCAAACTTAGTTATTTAGAAAAACCAATAAAGAACTTTTTATCATCAGTTGAGGATATCAAGGGACTTCTTTAATTCATAATTAAACTTTTGTATACATACTATCTATAGAAGAGGTGATAATTATGTCTAAATTCTTAAACGACAGCTTAACTGAATTTACTTATTTAATGGAAAGAATCTCTATAGTAACAAAAGAATTTTCAAACAAATTAGATAAAGATGATGATTTATATTGTTTAATTCATGAAATATACAAAAGTACTCAATCTATAAATTATGAATTTGTGAAGTTATGCTATAACATAAGGTCTGATAATACAATTAAAATTGATATTCCAGGAATAAACAACATTAATATTCCTATAGAAAAGATAAAAGATATATCAGAATATATAAATTTTATAAAAGATAGCTGTATTAACTTAAAAGACTCATATAAAATAATAAATTTGTCTTCTAAAAAATACTGCAAAGATTTGAATAATGAGTTATCTAAATTCAGAGCTTTAATTAATGAATTAGATCTAAAAAAAATAAGCTGACAATACTTTAAGTGTCAGCTTATTTTACTACTATCTATTATTTAAATCTATATAACTTCTTCTATCTGCTACATTCATATAAGCAGGACGTATTATTTTATCTGTATTAATTAGTTCTTCTATTCTATGAGCACTCCAGCCAACTATTCTTGCCATAGCAAATAATGGTGTGAATAATTCAGTTGGAAGACCCAGCATTCTATATACAAATCCGCTATAGAAATCCATATTAGCACTAACACCCTTATAAGTTTTTCTTTCTTCTGCAATTACTTTTGGTGCAAGTTTTTCAACTAAAGAATATAATTTATATTCCTTTGTAAATCCTTTTTCTTCTGATAAATCTTCTACAAACTGCTTAAATATTTTAGCTCTTGGATCTGATAATGAATATACAGCATGGCCCATTCCATAAATAAGTCCTGATCTATCAAATACTTCCTTATGAAGAAGAGCTCTTAAATATGAACTTACTTCATCTTCATCCTCCCAATTTTTAACCGTTTTTTTCATATTATCAAACATTTGAGCAACTTTAATATTGGCTCCTCCATGCTTAGGCCCCTTTAATGAACCTAATGCAGCTGCTATTGCTGAATAAGTATCAGTTCCTGATGAAGAAACAACATGAGTTGTAAATGTTGAATTATTTCCTCCTCCATGTTCTGCTTGAAGTACTAAAGCCAAATCAAGTATTCTTGCTTCAAGTTCTGTATATTTACTATCACTTCTAAGCATATATAATATATTTTCAGCTGTAGAAAGTTCTGGTCTTGGTGTATGAATAATAAGACTGTTTTCATTATAGTAATGATCATAAGCTTGATATCCATATACAGATAATAAAGGAAATAACGCAATAAGCTGAAGACTTTGTCTTAATACATTTTCTATACTTGTATCATCTGCATTATTATCATAAGAATATAAAGTCAAAACACTTCTTGCAAGAGTATTCATCATATCAAAGCTAGGTGCCTTCATTATTATATCTCTAACAAAAGATGTAGGAAGACTTCTATAGTTTGCTAAAATACTATTAAAATTTTCAAGTTTATCTTTATCTGGAAGTTCTCCTAAAAGCAATAAATACGCTGCTTCTTCAAAGCCAAATCTTTTTTCCTTAATAAATCCTGAAACTAACTCTTCTATTTTTATCCCTCTATAATATAATTCCCCTTCACAAGGAACGGTTTTTCCATCTACAATTCTTTTAGAATTAATTTCAGATATTTCTGTCAAACCAGTAAGTACACCTTTTCCGTTTATGTCTCTAAGCCCTCTATTAACTTCATACTTTCTGTATAAAGCTTCTTCAATAGAGCTATTTTTTTTACATATATTTTTTAAATTAATAATATCTGCTGTGACTTTTGAAAAGTTATTTTGCACATACTCCACCCTTTCCCATTTTTTATTTTTTTATTTATATAAACTATATTTTACCATTTAAATAACAAAAGGACTACTTTTTTTTGCAATCCTCCATTAAATATGTTCTTTTTTTATCGTTTTAATATATGCACTTCTAGCTTTTCTACCTTGTATATTATTAAAATTTATTATATTAGATACATTTTTAATATCTTCTTTTTCTAAATATTTTTCAGCTTTATATGTTTTTATGTACTTACTTAGTTCCTTTATTGATATAACCCCATCTTTGCATTTCACTCTTTTTATATTACTATTGCCACAAAAAACAACAATGGAATAAACAGATATATGCTTATATTTTTTTAGCAACGTTCTTATAGCATTAACATGGGTTCTATTCTGCCATAATGGACTATAAAAAGTATTACTTCGCCCATTTAATTTCTGTGTCCAATACTTAGATGAATCATCTCCAAATATAATTCCTGAATAGTTCTTAGTTTCAATAACAAAAACACCTTTGCTACATACAACTATATGATCTATCTGGGTTGTTATACTTTTATACTTAATTAATACATCATTGATTATAGTATATTCAGAAGGCAAGTTTTTCAGAACTCTTTTCACCTGATTTTCTCCTACTATACCCTTACTTTTAGCTGTGATTTTACCTTTACCCTTTGAAGATATTAAGCTTAGTATAAGAAGAGCTATTATAATAATTAAAAAGTTCATTTTTTCACTCCTAGTTTTATTATATATTAACAATTATAAATAATATCTCAACTTTTTTAAATATTTATTACTTTTTTACTTACATATTATTTTATATTTGACTTAATATGTATATAAATTTACAATATATTATATATGAAATTTGAAGGGAGTTTTACAATTGAACAAGAAGATTTTAGCATGTCTAGTAGTAGTTGTAGCTGCTATTGTTATCGCATTTGCTGTTTTTAATAAGAATTCTAATAATTCTAAAGAAGTAGCAACAACATCTACCACTGATGATTCAACTAAAGAAGATTCAAACTGTACAGAAGAAAATAATACTTCATCAACTGAGGAGTCAAAACCTGAAGAAAGTAAAAATGATAATAACGCTTCAGACCAAAGCAATAATTCTAATGATAATAATGAACAATCAACAAGTTCTAATACAGGTATTGATGAGAGTATAGATATTGATGCAGCTGCAAAAGCTGATATTGCAAAGACTCCAGAGGATGCAGTAAAAAAACTTCTTGATTTTTACTTAGGTGAAGAAGATTCTTATCTACAAAATATCTGTAAAGTAACAGTATCAAAAAATGATAATAATACTGTTACTGTAAGTAAAACTGATGGAGACAGTAATACTTATTATTCAAGTATAGCACCGCTTTCTGATACTACTAATGAAGGATTAATTATAACTATTGATAATTATGATGAAGGGACAAAAACTTATAGCTATACTTTAAAAAATTATGCTGAAGTAATATCTAATACTAATGATCATATTTTAGATAGTGGTAAAATTCCTGAAGAAGGAAATGTAATCTCAGATAACATAAAACATTAATATTGATTTATTGTTCTTCATTTTCTTCTTCAATGCTAGGAAAATTAATGTTAAATGGTACATCATAAATATTAATTTTCTTAGCATTATTTTTATTTCCATTAATTAAGTTACTAGAAATACTCACAATTCCATCAAACTTAAATTCACCTTCATATTTTTCTAAATAAATAGAGCCTTCTACTTCTGCTCTAATAGTATTATCTTCCCTTATAATATAATTTTTAACCTGAATATTTTTTATATCTTCTCTTTTAAGTTCTATAACTTCTTCGTAAAAATCCCCATCACTTTCTAGCAAAAAACAACCTTTATTTAGCATTTCATTTAAAGCTATATCTCCTATTATATTCTCATCTAAATTATTCTCTTTATAAATTTTATTATCTGAATTTACATTAATATTGTTAAGCTTCATATTATCTTTTTCATATAACACTTCACCAGTTACATTGCAATTTTGAAAAAATACACCATTAAAAAGCTTCAAATCTGCCGAAAAGCTTTTAATTTTATTAGTTGAATCAACTTCATCAATATTAATATTCTTAACTTTATTTATAACCTGTGGATAAAAATATTTATTATCATTAGTATAAAAACCCTCTTCTAACATAGAGTCCTCTACAAATTTTTCTATATCTTTCTTTTCATTTTCATTGTCACAAGTAGTAACTCCTCTATCCTTTAGCACGCTTTTTATTTCTTCACTATTACCTTTTTCTACACTGAAAACTTTTATAACTATACCTAATATAATTAATAAGGTTAAATAAACTGCAATTCTTTTTATG
This sequence comes from Clostridium sp. DSM 8431, assembly GCF_900116755.1. Lineage (GTDB taxonomy): Bacteria > Bacillota > Clostridia > Clostridiales > Clostridiaceae > Clostridium. Next base: position 6,991 of record NZ_FPBY01000045.1, on the reverse strand, counting down.
TTCAGCTTATCTTTTGTTATGTTTAAAATATTTTTATTTTTTTCTTTCATAACCTTCTCCTTATAAATATAAGATATATTTATTCTAATATTTTTTCCAGTTATTTTCCATATTTATTCATTACTTTTCCTTACAAATCTCTAGAAAGCTCTTTGCTATTGTTGATAAATACCTTTCTCTATTCCATATAGCTCCTAGCTGAGTATATAGTTCTTTTTCCTTAATAGCTTTATATATAAGTTCATCTCCTTTTATAAAATGAAGTGCTGATTTTGGTATTATTCCTATGCCAAGTCCAGCATTTGCCCACATTATAGTAGTTCTTGCATCATCATTTTCACAAAATATATCTAGTTTTATATCCTTCTTACTACAACATTCAAGAATTATATTTTTTAATCTTCTATATATAATGACCTTGCTGCCTTCTAATTCTTTTAAGGATATTTCATTATCCTTACTCCATTCAAATTCAGATTTCATTACAGCTACCAGTGGTTCTTCTTCAAAAAAATATCCTTCTATTCTATCCATATTAAAAGGTGTTCTTACTATAACTGCTTCTATAACTCCTGAATTTAATAATTCTAATAGTTCATATGTATTTCTTTCATGAATCTCAAATTTAACCTTAGGATATTCCTTATTAAACTTCATTATTTTATTTTTAAGTATCATAGCTCCAGAAGAAGAATTGGTACCTAAAGCAAAAGTGCCAGCAAGGCCATGCTCTATATTTTCTAATTCTTTCTTTGTTGACTCTGTAAGTTCTATAATATCCTTTGCTCTTTTATATAAAAGTTTTCCTGCCTCAGTTAAGGTAATATTTCTTGCACCTCTCTCCATAAGCTTCATTCCAAGTTCTTCTTCTAAAAGTTTCATTTGATTGCTTAAAGGAGGCTGAGATACATGGAGCTTCTTAGATGCCGCACTTATATTTCCCTCTTCCACTATGGTGACAAAATACTTGAGTTTCTTAATTTCCATCATATCCCCCTTATAAAACTATACACTTTGCGTATACTTAATATATATTCTAAATATTATTAATATACATTTCATTATGCTATAATAATTGAATAAAATCAAAATTTTAAAAAATAAAGGATATGAAAAGATGTTTAAACTAACGTACTACTTAAAAGATTTTAAAAAAGAAGTAATCCTTGGTCCTATATTTAAACTATTAGAAGCTGTTTTTGAACTAATAGTTCCTTTAGTCATGGCCAAAATTATTGATATAGGTATAGGTACTTCTAATTCAAACTATATTTTTAAGATGGGAGGTCTATTAATCTTATTTGCCTTTACAGGTCTTACATGCGCAATTATATGTCAATACTTTGCTTCAAGAGCATCTCAAGAAATTGGTACTAATATTAGAAACGACTTGTTTAAGCATATAAATTCACTTTCTCATAGCGAAATTGATAAAATAGGAACTGCAACCCTAATAACTCGTATCACTAATGATGTTAATATAATCCAAAATGCTATAGCTATGCTTATAAGACTTGCTTTTCGTGCACCATTCTTAATTATAGGTTCTACTATTATGGCAATGACAATTGACTTAAAGCTATCTATTATATTTTTAATAGCAACTCCATTTATAGCACTTGTTATATATATCATAATGTCAAAATCTATTCCCTTTTATTCAAAAATTCAAGGAAAGTTAGATCATATATCTTTACTTACAGGCGAAAACCTTGAAGGTGCTAGAGTTGTTCGTGCTTTTTCAAATGAAGAGTATGAAATGAAGAAGTTTTATAATGCTAGTGATGATTTATCTACTGAATCTATAAATGTTGGTAAGATTTCAGCTTTACTAAATCCAATAACCTCTTTAATAGCTAACTTTGCAATTATAGCAATATTATGGTTTGGAGGCGCAAATGTTAATTCAGGCTCTCTTCTTAGAGGAGATATAGTAGCTTTAATTAACTATATGAATTCTATTTTACTTACTCTTATAGTATTAGCTAACTTAATAGTTCTTTTTACAAAGGCTTTTGCCTCTATTAAAAGAGTTAGAGAGATTTTTGAAATTCAATCTTCTATTACTGAAGAAAGTGTTATAGAAACTAAAAAAGTAAATTCATCAAAGATTACTTTTAATAATGTTTTCTTCCATTTTAATGATTCAAATGAATATTCCCTTTCTGATATAAATGTTTCAATTGAACCTGGAGAAACAATAGGAGTTATTGGTGGAACTGGTTCTGGAAAATCAACTTTCGTAAATCTTATTCCACGTTTTTATGATGCATCAGAAGGTTCTGTTTTAGTTGATGGTATAGATATTAAAGGTTATAAACTTAAAGACTTAAGAAAAAAAATCAGCATTGTTCCTCAGCATTGTGTTTTATTTTCAGGAACTATAAGATCAAATCTTACTTTAGGTAATGAAAATGCTTCAGATGAAGAAATAGCTAATGCATTAGATATTGCACAAGCTTCAGAGTTTGTAAATAAACTACCTGAAAAATACGACACTATAGTATCTGAAGGTGGTAAAAACCTTTCTGGAGGACAAAAGCAAAGATTAACCATTGCAAGAGCTCTTTTATGTAATCCTGAAATATTAATATTAGACGATAGTTCAAGTGCTTTAGACTTTGCAACAGATGCTCTTTTAAGAAAAGCTCTTAGAGAAAAAACTAAAGATATGACTGTTATTATGGTATCCCAAAGAGCAAGTACTGTAAAAACTGCTGATAAAATCATTGTATTTGATAATGGTGAAATTAAAGGTGTAGGAACTCATGATTACCTATTTGATAACTGTGAAGTTTATAAAGAAATATGCCTTTCACAACTTTCAGAAAAGGAGGTAGCCTTATAATGCAAAAACAGTTATTAAAAAGATTATTAATTTACATAAAACCATATAAATTTTACTTAATAATTTCTCTTTTAAGTGCTTTATTAAGTGTAATAATTACTCTTCTTAATCCAATTTTAATAGGTAAGGCTATAGACTGTATTATTGGTGTTAATAATGTGAATTTCACAAGGATATTAAAAATCACATTAGTTCTTGCTTCAAGTATCATTATTGGATCACTCTTTCAATTAATAATGACTAGATGTACTAATAAGATTACATATAACACTGTAAAAGATATTAGAGTTGATGCTTTTAATAAGTTAAATTCAATACCATTAAAATATATAGATTCTCATTCACATGGAGATATTATAAGCAGAGTAATAAATGATATTTCACAAATATCTGACGGACTTTTAAATGGTTTCTCTCAATTATTCACTGGAGTAATAACTATACTTGGTACTTTAGCTTTTATGCTTTCAATTAACGTATATGTTGCTCTTGTTGTTATAATAATTACACCTTTATCATTATTTGTTGCTTCATTTATAGCCAAACATTCTCACGATATGTTCTTAAAACAATCAAAGATTCAAGGTGAACTTACTGGATATATTGATGAAATGATAGGTAATCAAAAAATAGTAAAATCTTTTTCTTATGAAGATAAGGCACAAAAAAAGTTTGAAGAAATTGATGAGAAATTATCTATATGTGGATTTAGAGCTCAATTTTATTCTGCACTTACTAATCCATCAACAAGATTTGTAAACAGTATAGTTTATGCAGCTGTTGGAGTTATAGGCTCACTTTTTGCTTTAAAAGGAACCTTAACTGTAGGACAGATTTCATCTTTCCTTTCTTATGCAAATCAGTACACAAAACCTTTTAATGAAATTTCAGCTGTATTTACTCAATTTCAAGCTGCTCTTGCTTCAGCTGGAAGAATATTTGAAGTATTAGATTTAAAAGATGAAGTTAAAGATTCTGATGCCGCAATAGATTTAAAAACAGCTAATGGAGATATAAAAATTGAAAATGTAGATTTCTCATATGATAAATCAAAGAAATTAATTAAAAATTTCAATCTTCATGCTAAACCTGGAGATAGCATAGCCATTGTCGGTCCTACTGGTAGTGGTAAATCAACTTTAATTAATTTATTAATGAGATTCTATAATATAGATTCAGGAAAAATCAAAATAGATGATAATGATATGGACACTATAAAAAGATCAAGTACAAGAAAACTTTATGGAATGGTTCTACAAGATACATGGCTACAATCAGGTACTGTTAGAGAAAATATAGCTTACGGAAATAAAGATGCTTCTTTCGATGAAATAATTGAAGCCGCAAAATCTGCCCATGCACATGAATTTATAAAAAGATTACCTAATGGCTATGATACTGTAATTTCAAATGCTGGAGGAAACCTTTCTCAAGGTCAGAAACAGCTTTTATGTATTGCAAGAGTAATGCTTACAAAGCCTCCTATGCTTATATTAGATGAAGCTACAAGTAATATAGATACTCGTACTGAAATTTATATACAAAAAGCATTTAATAAAATGATGGAACACCATACAAGTTTTGTAGTAGCTCATAGATTATCTACTATACGTGATGCCGACTTAATTTTAGTACTAAAAGATGGTCATATTATAGAGCAAGGTAATCATGAAGCCCTTCTTAATAAAAAAGGCTTCTATTACAAACTTTATAACAGTCAATTTGCTGTAGAATAATAAAAATTAGCATATAAGATAACTCTTATATGCTAATTTTCATTTAGAAAACAACCTCTATTTTATTTTTATTTAAGAACTCTTTCCATTCTTCATCTGGTTCTCTATCAGTAATTATGATATCCAAATCCTTAAAATCAAACATTTTAACAAGAGATGATTTATTAAATTTAGTATGATCGACTAAGAGTATAGTTTTATCTGCTTGTTTTTTCATGATTTTCTTTATTTCTGACTCTGCTTCATTAGCTTCTAAAATTCCTTTTTTCATATCAATTGCATTACAGCTAAGTAAAGTAATATCCACATTATAATTTAATAATGTATTTTTAGTTATAGGTCCCTGCAGAGATTTTAAATTTTGCTTTAAATTCCCTCCTGTAGCTAAAACATTTACATAAGAATCACTTAATTCCATTAACCCTTCTACAGAGTTAGTTATTACAGTAACATCATTTCTGTTTTTAATAGTACTCAATAATTCTAGTACAGTTGTACTTGAATCTGCAGCTATTGTAATACCTGGAGCAATATATTCTAAGGCTTTTAATACTATATCTCTCTTTAATTCTTCATTTATCCTAGTTCTTCTAGGAAACTGAATATCTTCATTTCCAGTATTAGAGTTTAATATTGCTCCTCCATAAGTCCTTGTTACTAATCCCTCTTTTTCAAGCTTTTCTAAATCTCTTCTTATTGTTTCTTCTGTAACATTGAATTTTTCACTTAATTTTGATACATATAATTTCTTTTCTATTTTTACAATATTCTTAATAATTTCCAATCTTTCCCTTGGTAACATTTCTTATCCTCCCTATACCATTTTCCGTACTATTTTTATATTTATTGCATCAATTGTTACTATATTTAAATTATACTCCATTTTACAATAAAAAAACATAATATTTTACATGTTTTATATATTTTGTAATAAAAACGTAAAAACTACTACCTTGTTACGGAAAATTTAAAGATGGTTTTACGTTTAAATTCTGTATCCTTTAATAATATTGAATCTTCAACAAACTTATTATTCTCACCAATTGGAAGGTTCTGAGTTTCAATACATATTGCACCTTGCTCCATCAAATGATTTCCATTAAATAAAATTTTATTTGAAGGATAATTGGTTGTATATATTACAGTAGCTTTACTATCTGTACTAACTTCCATAATTCTCCCAGACTTTTCATCCTCAAGCTTTATACAATTGTTATGTTCATCAAGAATCCATGGATGATCATATCCATTACCCCTATCTAGCTGATTATTATCTTCCCACAAATCTTTTTTTATAGTTTTTTCTTCTCTAAAGTCAAAAGGTGTATTTTCTACATTAAATATATTTCCATTAGGAGCTCCATCTTCTCTTATTTCTGCCACATTACTAGCTTTTATTTTAAGAGTATGATCTAAAATGTTACTCTTCATATTACCAGATAAATTAAAGTAAGCATGATTAGTCATATTTACTAATGTATCCCTATTACTTACTGCTGAATACTCAATAGAAAATTCATTGTTATTATTTAATGAATAAATAACTTTTACATCTAAATTTCCAGGATATCCTTCTTCTCCATCTATACTTCTATATTCTAAAATTAAGGAAACATTATTTTTACTTTCTAAGTGTTTATCACTCCATATTTTTTTATTAAAACCTACTTTTCCACCATGAAGTTGGTTTACACCAGCATTATTTATATTGAAATCGTATTCTTCTCCATTAATCTCAGCTTTTCCATCTGCAATTCTTCCAGCAGTTCTTCCTATTATTGAACCAGTATATGCATCATCATCAAAATAATCTTTCAACTCCTTCCACTTAACTACTACGTTCTCTTTTCGACCATATTTGTCAGGAACCATTATATCTGTTATTATTCCTCCTAATGTTAAGATTTTTATTTCTATATCATTATCATTTATTAATATATACTGATATATATTTTCATTATCTTTCTCTAAAACTTTTTTTCTAAATATTTTCATTATCTTTCTCCTCACAAATCATTTTAATTATATAATACCACTTTTTAAGTCAAAAAAAGGGGATGTAAAAAAAACTCTCCTAAAAAGAAAATCGCTGTAGGCATTAAACTTACAGCGATTTTTTGGTAAAATTAAATTATGATACCAAATAATTTTACTAATAATAATTTTATAACAAAACAATTAAAATTACCATTGGAAATCGAAAAAATTATTGATATTTCAGATCCGGTATATACTTTCTGTGATGTAATAGATCACATTGACCTAAAATCATATTTTGCAGGGGAAGGCTGCAAAACAGGTCGTCCAAGATGTGATTCAGAGAAATTACTTAAAGTTATACTATTCGCATTTATGCAGAACGGAATAAGTTCTTTAAGAGAATTAGAAGGTCTTTGCAAAACAGATA
>NZ_FPBY01000010.1 GCF_900116755.1 Clostridium sp. DSM 8431 | reverse complement strand
GAAGAACTACTGGAGCATTTTTAGCTTTAACTCTTTTTCTGTGATAAAAGAATTGGCTAGGATTAATATTACGCTCCTTGCAGAATTGTTTTATAGATATTTTCTTATCAAGAGAAAAATATTCTTCTATATATTTTTCCCAAGTATCATTATCTAATTTTATATACATAAGTACCCTCCGAATAAAATTTATATTTTTATAAATTTTACCAAGAGGGCACTTCTAATATCTAGATACCAAATCCTTTACGCTTACTTATATAAGGACAGTTCTCATCATATGAAAATAGAGTAAAATCTATTGATTATGATGGGAGCTGTCTTTTTTTGTGCTTAAAAAGGAGGTGATAGTATGAAGAGACTAAAAATTAATAATGATAAAGGCAAAATATTTAAGGAAGGTTTTCAAGAATACTTATTCAATTGCAAGGCCAGAGGGTTAAGGGAAGGAACTATAAGACATTATGAGCAGAGCTATATTCAGTTGATAAAGTATATTGATGAGAATATGGAGATTGCTGATATTGATAAGAATGTTTTTGATTCTTTTATTGTTAAGGTAGGAGAAAATAAAGATATTAGTTCACAGACTTTATTTACATATGCAAGAGATTTAAAGACAATTATTAATTTCTTTATAAGGCAGGAATATTGCAGATCCCTTGTTATGAAACTTCCTAAAGTAGATAAACAGCCAATAGCAACTTACACAGATGAAGAATTAGAAAAGCTTTTGAAGAAACCTAATATCAATAAGTGTAGTTTTGTTGAGTATAGAAATTATGTTATGGTGGCAATGTTTTTATCTACTGGAATAAGACTTAGCAGCTTGATTAACATAAGGGTTAAAGATATTAACTTTGATGATGAAGTAGTTAATATAGTACATACAAAGAATAGGAAGTCTTTAATTATTCCTTTGAATAAACAGATATTAAGCATTTTGAAAGAGTATTTAAAGTATCGTCAGTATAGTGATTTAGAAGATAGGCTGTTTTGTAATTGTTATGGAAAGCCATTAAATAAGAGCAGTACTATACAAGCTATTGCAAGTTACAATCGTAAAAGAGGAGTAGAAACAACTTCTATTCATAAGCTTAGACATACTTTTGCAAAGAAGTGGGTTCTAGGTGGAAATAGTGTTGCTGTACTTCAAAAGATACTTGGACATAGTTCATTACAGATAACACAGAATTATTTAAATGTGATGATATCTGATATTAAGGCAGAGGTAGATAATTATAATATTCTACAAGAGTTTAATAGTAACTTTATTAAGCTTAAATAAAAAAATACCACGGCAATGGTAACTATTAAAAACTAAATATAGTTTTATAAATCTTTGCAACTCTACAAGAGAGGTTACAATAGTTTAGCTACTAAGATTGTAATTCAAAAAAATGGAGAATGCAAGGCTTTATTTCCTATACCCTTTTTTAGGGCAAGGTTAGTTGTTAAGCACTATGCAACTCTAAATATAATAGTAAGTTAGCTTGGCTGATGCAGAAAACAAGCTATGTATTAATTCATAAGTACTTTCTAATGTTATAACTTGTGTAAGGTAATTAATACATGTAAGGTGAGTGGCAGCCAATAACCTAAAGCAATAGTCATGGTGGTATCTTAGCTAGATAATTCTAGGGTAAGCACAAGCAATAGTATACATATTGGATAAGATAGATATGGTAAAGCTTGTAGCAAAAGCGTAATAACATTAGTATGATATGAAGATGAGTACAGTATACAAAGTATAATAATCATAGTTGTTTTACCTATGTCTACATAATTTTTCTTGTGTAGATGTAGGTAAAATAATTATTCCAATCTGAATCGTAGCAGTGCCAAAGTATAATTCTGTTAGTATTAGAATTAAGTATTTTTCTTTTGAATAAAATAATCTTGAAAAAATATTAATAAGTAGAAAAACTATATGTCTGATATTTTTTGGTATAGAGCAATATGTTTTGAATAAAAAAGAAAAATAAAAGAAAAAGTGTAAAGTAATGGCAACAAAATACGAAAATATAAATGCGAATATACTTTATGAATAAGAAAAGGGGTTATGTAAATGAAAAAATTAACAAAAGTATTTTCAGTATTTTTTACAGTATTACTATTAGCAAGTGTAGCGGTATTAGGGACTTCAGCGCAAAAAGCCTCAGCTGCACCAGCACCTAAATTAACACAGCTTCAAATAATTGGATGTTCAACGCCTGAAATATATAATTATGATAATAGACATCTTATTATTCCTAGAGAGTCTCTTTCAAGTGGAAAGTTTGCAGGTTCAACAATTTATGTTGCTACACACCAAATGGGATATGGACAGTTAAGTTTTTCAGTTGATGGTGGAGCATATCAAAGAGTTAATGAAATAGATAGATTTTATATAAATGGATTTGATAGTAATGGTGCAAGAGCTGTTGTAGGATGGAACGTTGTATCACAAATTTCAGGATTATCAGTAGGACAACATACAATTAGAGTATTAGGAATTAGTACTGTAGGAGGAGGAACTATGTCCGATGCAGTAACAGTAACTGTTGGCTAAAGAGGATTGATAATTATGGGAATAAATATTACATCAATAAATAAAAATTATAATTCAACAAGTGCAAATGTGAAAAGTGAAGAAAGTGAAAAGAAATTTTCGCTTCTAAATGACCCTGTAGCAGAAGGTATTCGTAAGAATGTAAAAGATCCTATTGATCAAGAAGAAGATTTAATGTTATGGGAAAACTTAAGTAAGAATTTTAAATTAAATAATAATACTTATGAAGAGTTTAAAAAGTTAAAAAATAAAATGATAGGCTTTCCACCACCAAGTGCTCCTGGGCGTGTTCAAAGACAATATAGAGAGTATATGAACAAACTGCCTAAGAACGTAAGGGATAAGGTTCAAGGAATATTGACTTTTACTTATGCAGAAGCGTTAAGAAATCAAACTATTGATTCTTCGAATTGGAGTCAAGTTATGAGCTTGATGAAAGCAAATGTAGGTATAGTAGGGGATTTAAGCATTGATCCCAATATAGTACAAAAATGTGTAGATGATTTTAGTCAGTTTGATAAAGAAACAAAAGAAGATGAAAGCGTAAGGCAAATAATTATCTAATGTTTATAACAAGGTGCATTGAAATTTAGAGATGAGTTTCATGCATCTTATTTTTATGTAAAAACAGAAAGATATTAATTATTGCTTTAAGCAGGTTCTAGTGTCTGCTTTATAAATTACTAGGGGTGGAAGTCTGAACACGAGAGTGTTAGGGGCTACTGTGTTACTTATGGGCAGATTGTAAGTGTACAAGCAGTAGTTAACAGGTCAGAAAGTCTAAAGCGATACAATGCTGGTATACGAAAGATAAAAAGTTTTTACCTTGTAGAAATACAGGGTAAACTATATCCTTCGCAATGTGTCCAGCTAATTCCGAAAGATATAATTATATGGAAAATTATTGATTATAGTTATATTGTTAATATATAATAAATACCGGATTAACCCCTTTATATTGGACAAAATCTATTAAACTCTAAGTTTCTCTCAATTTTATATCTTTATACAAATTTTTTGTGGATTCTCTCCAAGGTGAAGGGTATAAAATTCCTTTGGTGATATATATCCTAAACTTGAATGCAATCTTCGTTCATTATAGAAAATCATAAATTCATTAACTATTCTATAAGCATCAGTATAAGTTTCAAATTCATTTATTTTAAAGCATTCATCTTCTAAAATCCTATGGAATGATTCAACATAGGTATTCTTATTAGGCGTTTTTACAGGAATTATCTCATGTTCAATATTTAAATTAGCACACGTTTCTTCAAATTTCACTTCATTTAATATTTGATTCTTAAATTCTTCTGAATAAGTTTTTACTTTCATAAATTACCTCTAATAATTACCATATTTAGTATAACCTATACTAATATGCTTTGTCCAAATAATTATCGGGGCTTAAGAGATATCAGCATTAGGACATGATATAGCAGGAATTATAGAGCCTAGTGAGATGCTTACATATATTAAAAAAAATAATATGTTTTTAGATAAATCTGAAGAAAAGTACCCATTTTTAATTCATCAAAGACTTTCAGCTATTATGTGTAATAAGATATTTAATATAACAGATGAGAGAATATTATCTTCAATAAACTATCACACTACCTTAAAGAAAAATGCATCAAAGTATGATATGGCACTGTTTGTAGCAGATAAGTTAGCATGGGATCAAGAGGGAGAGCCACCTTATTATGAAATAGTAAAAAGAGAATTAGATAAATCATTAGCTCATGCATCCTTAGCTTATATAAAATACGTATATGATAATAATATGATTTTAATGCCTCATAAGTGGTTAAATGAAGCTAAATCTTGGCTTGAAGAAGAGATAAATAATAAAACTTGCATGTAGATTTTATAAGACGTTTAAAGTAGTATTTTTCATACATAAAAAATCAAGAGGATGTAATAGACTTTTAGAATCCATTACATCCTCTTTTTTAAGGAATATCGTGACCTAATGAGGCAGTATATATTTTAAACCATTGATCCTTTGTTAATTTAATATTTGTTGCATTTACTGCTGATTTTAAACGTTCAATTTTATGAGATCCTACTATAGGAAGCATTTTTGAAGGATGATTTAATAACCAAGCATATGCAATTTCATCAATTGAATTTGCACCAACTTCATAGCGGATTTCTTCAAGAACTTTTCTCATATTAGATGCTTTATCACTATTATCAGTAAATATTCTTCCACTAGCTAATGGAGACCATATCATTGGGTGAATTCTTTTTTCTTGAGCTAAATCTACAGTACCATTATCAAGATTTTCAAGGTTTAAAACTGATAATTCTATTTGATTAGTTACTAATGGTACGTTTACATAAGAGTTTAATAAATTAAATTGTGATGGAAGAAAATTTGATACTCCAAAATTTAATACTTTACCTTGTGATTTTAATTTGTCAAAAGCTTCAGCAACATCTGAAGGATCCATAAGAGGATCAGGTCTATGAATTAGAAGAAGATCAATATGATCTGTATGTAAGTTAGTTAATGAATTTTCAACAGAATAAATTATATGCTTTGAACTAGTATCATAAATGTGAGACTTATAGTCATTATTTTCAAAAGGAATTTTTATTCCACACTTAGTTACAATTTGAAGATTATTTCTTATTGATGGTTTTAAAGCAATAGCATCTCCAAATTTCTTTTCACATGTATAGCCTCCATAAATATCAGCATGGTCAACAGTCGTAACACCAATATCTATACTTTTTTCTATTAAATTTAATAGCTCTGAATCAGTTAAATTCCATTTATTTAATCGCCAGAAACCATGAACTATATTTGACATAGTTAGAGAATCACTTAATTTAATTTTCATTTGTTATCCCTCATTTCTAAAATTATTTAAAAAATACTTTTATATATTATAACACTATATGGAATAGTATAGCATGACATTTCTTGTGAAAGGCTAAATTCATTAAATAAAATTTATAGCTAAAAACAATAAAACACCAAAAAAGTAATTAAATGTTTAAATGAAATATGGAGTATGCTAAAATTATTTTAAATAATAAGTCTTCGAGAAGGTAGGGGAAGGAAGCTATGAGGGGACTTGAAGTTTTTGCAAAGATGATGCTATATCTATAGAAAAGACTAATAAAACGTATGTAGATTATTTTTTGTTTGATGAGTATGAAATACATTTAAATAGGATACCTCCATTATCTATTCAAGAATGGCATAAACATAACAAAATAGAAGAAGTAATTGTGCCTATTAGTGGAGAAATATATGCTAAGTGGGTAGAGGATGGTGAAGAACATTCAAGATTATTAAAAAAAGGAATGATTGCTAGAGTTAAAAATTCAATACATACGCTTGAAAATAAGAGTAAGGAGTATGCTGAATTTATTGTTTATAGAATGGTACTATCAGGTGAGAGCAAAAGAGATATTATAAAAAACGATAAAGTGATAATTAATAATCTTTAAGTTATAAATTATTATATATTGGTGTGAATATCTCCTGTTAGATAACTATAAAAAAATTTAATATTTGGCAAGACAAACGAAGAATATTAATTCAGATTAGACAAAGAGTTTAAAAATTGAAAAATAGTATATATGTAAGTAAAGAAGGGGGAAGATGAAAAAGATATATAATTTATTTCTGCTATTTTGTATGATTTTTACAGCGGTAACTCTAGTAAGTTCAATTTGGCAGTTAGTAAAGGGATGTGAGAATGACACTAATGCACATATATTAATAAGAGCCATATTTACACTTGTTGGTGTAGGTTGCTTTGGGGTATTTAAGTATTTAAATATAAAGAATAAATACATGAAAATTTCTATTCAATATATAGTTTCAGTTTTATTCATATTTCTTATTGTATGGGGAATAGGCTTTTTTGGAGAACTTTCTAAGTATGCATATAGAGATGCATTTTTAAATTGGAGTGGAGTTTTTGCTTCTGTAATTATAATAGATTTTATAGTTAAAAAAATAAGAAGAAAATAATATAAAGTAAGATAAAGGGCAGTTAAATGAAGGGGAGCATGAAAAAATCTGAAGTTTTAATGGGTACTATTTTAATCAATTTCCTAAGTTTGATAGTAATACAACACCATTTGCTGCTATTACTATAATAATCATTGTAATTATTATGTATGTAACAGTAATGAAATTAAGGAAAGAAGATAATTCATAAAAGATTAATATGATAAATAGAGGGCTAATATGAAAAATAATATATTTGAATCTAAAATATTTATTTTTAATTACTTCATATTACTATTATTATACTTTATTGGTAGAATCACGAATGGTGATATGGTTTATATAATAGTATGCGCTTTGGGAGTGGCATTAATAATTAACAGCATGTATTGTTTAAATAAGAATCTGAAGACCAAGGGATGTTGTAAAATTATAAGATCGGTAATAGTGAAATTAATTTGAGAAGAATTTTTGGGGAAATAATATTTGAATATTATATCAGTTAGATAAAAAGCATTATCTTGCAAAATCAATGCAAAATAATGCTTTTTTTAATAATTATTAATGTTAAAAATTAGAGTTTAGTTTTTTTGTTATTGTTGATTCTACTAAAATATTGTCATTAGTAGATGGAGTAATTTCAACTATCCATTGACCTTCAATATTACTAAATTCTTTTTCAAAAGTACAATCATTAGATATAGTTCCTGAATCTTTAAGATTACCGTATGGATCATAAATTTTAAGCTCTACTTTATCATTTGTATTAGTAGAATATTTTAAATTAAGTTTTTCTACATCTTTTTCAGTTTTTAAATATTGTTTCTCATTTGAATTTATAGACATACCTTTAGTTTCTATTTTTTCAGGCTTATTACCTAGAAATACAAATGAAGCAATAAGAGCTATAGGTATAATAGATAATAGTATTTTCTTATTTTTTAATTTTCTTATCATTAACAATCACCCCATATTCTATTTTATTCAGTTAAATAATCTTGCCTTAGGCGGTGTCTAATAAAGTTAAGTGTGAAGTATAATACAACAACTAGCTGATAAATTGATATTATAGGAAGAATTTCTTCAGGTATACCATCTAAGAAAGAAGCATAATTAGCAAAGGCATTTAGATTTATGATTAAAAGTATAAGCCAATCTTTTTCTATAATAAAGAAATAAACTAAAGATAAAACTTCAGCTACATAGCCATATCTATCATGCATTTCTGGTAGAAAGAAAGTAACTAAAAATAGAACTGTTACACTTAGCTCTATAATACCTTTATCATTAAGTTTTCCCTTTGTATATAATACAAAGATCATTAAAGCAAACAATAAGATCATTGTAAGGATTATTCCAGGTTTTATTAAATCAACTCTATCAATTTCTGCAAAGTAATATATATTAGGATAACCTAAGGTTGTTTTATATGCATACTTTTTTGTTTGACAAAGATAAGCATCAAAGATTGAAGTTATTGGCTTTCCAATAATTACAGCAGGTATGTATAATACAAAGTTTACTAAAGGTACCCATAAAAATTGCTTGAAAGAAAAATCTCTATTTTTCAAATAAATTATTCCTATAGCAGGTAAAAGGAATATTGCTTGAAGTTTAAATGTAATTGCAACTCCATAAAGAATGAAAGAAGTATTATACTTTTTCTTTAACATAAAATATAATGTTAAAAATAAAAATGCTGTGTATATGGAATCACACTGAACCCATCTTGAACTATTTAAAATTACAGTTGGCATTAGTAGTATTCCAGAGAAAACTGTTAAAGAATATAGATTTTTATAAGAGCTATCTTTTTTAAAGTGAGAAATTAATAAAGAACCAGCAAAGGCCATAATAAAGTCAAAAGTAAAGGAAAGAAATTTAATTAAGTATAAATCTCTTATAGGAAGATAGGTGAAAAATGCTAAAAAGTATAGATAAAGAACATTATAATCTGTATCTACTGTAGTAATTGCTTTAAATCCTCCATTATCTCTAAGATATTTACACCAAATTGATAAAAAACCATCATAATCTCCACCTGCATTATTTATATAGTTAAGACGAAAAGACAATGCTAGTACGGACATTAGTATCATAAAGATATATTTATGACTGTTAATATAATATGGTATATTTTTAAGTATAGATTGATTATTATGATTTTTTTGCTTAGTTACATTTTCGTTAAACAACATATTTTTTACCCCTCTATTCATGTTATTTTACAAGTTAAATTAGCTTATAAAAGCATTACCATACCATCATATCAAAAATTAACAAAATGTAAAGTTTTTTTATTTTTTGCTTTATTATCCATAATAAATTAGCTGTTGTACACGTATATTTTTGAAAAATGTGTATTCTTAATTGATTATGTTTTTGTTTATTTATTTACTAATAATATAATGAAGATTTGTTGCATGAAGAGGATTAAAAAATAGTGGTATATCTTATTTGTAATTTGTGTTAATATTTATATAAATTAGAAAAAGAGGTCTATATAGGAGGGGTTATGATAATTATAATTTTTGCTTTATTAATAATATCTATAATATATGAATGGGGTAAAAATGGGTGGCGTAAGAAAAGATTAAATAAGGAATCACTACCTAAGAATAAAACAAATTATTTCATGAAATTTTTAATCATAATTCTTGTACTTTCAGCTGGTTATAATATTCATCAAAAGAATAATGAAAAAGAAATTAATGCCAGATTGACTCAAACTATTAAGGCTAGTTTGCAAAACTTTGCAAGTGCAAGTACATGTATTGATGATGAAGTTTCATATGCAAAAAAGTATGCAGAAGTTGTTTCTGCAAAGAATGCATATGCTGTGCTGATGGGAAATAAAGTTGTATTTAAAGAAGAGGGAAATTATAATTTACTAGGATTATTAGATAAAATACAGCATGTTATGTCTGATGATAAAGACAAATTTAAGGATGTATTCAAAGAATCGTATGTCTGTGGATTAATGTTTGAAATATCTGATGATTTTGAAGATAGAGAAGCTATAAATGAAATTTGTAGATTATTAAATTAAATATAAGGAGTTCAATTTATGGGAGAATGTCTATTTTGCAACAAGGAAACTGAAAAGTCTATAAAAGTAAAGGGGTATGATGGATTTAGTAAAAGTGAACAAATAGTTTTTTGCTGCGGCGAAGATCATGAAAAAGAAATCAAAGATTACTATGAATATACAAATAAGTATGGTAAAAGATTTATAATATTAATTACTTTGCTATCTATATCAGTGTGTGGAGCAGTGCCATTAGCCTTTTATATTAATAATATTGTTTTAAGTATGGTAATAGGATTTTTACCTTTTGTATTAATAGGTCAGGTTATTTACATATATCCCTTTGCAACACCACAGTCAACAAGAAAGTTTGGAATTAAGAATTCAGTAAGAAAAACTAAGAAGTTAGCTAGATTTATTCAGATAGTTTCTATAGTATTATCAATATTATTATTTATAGTAATAAAGGTAATGTTGTAACAAAATATTATAAGTAAAAAACGGAGTTTAACCTAGGTTAAGCTCTTTTTATTATAATGAATTCTTTATAACGAAAAATAAATTTTTACTATATAAATAAGAAGTTTTTTGCATTTATATATCTCTATTTTAAATTTTATGTTATATATTTAAAAAAATAAAATATTTTAAGTATAAAAAACTAAAATACTACAAATATATATTTACAAAAAAGGGAAAATTATATAAGATAAAGATATACATAAATAGAAATAAATGATTAATAAATTAGATTTATATATAGTAACAAACAATGTTTTAGATAGGAGGTAACCATGAAGCATATATATAAGAAGCAAGGCAAATACTATCTTTTAGATATGAATGAAATGAAATTCTATAAAATTCCTAAAGAGTTTTACTTAGAATTAGATTCAATGGATGAAAAGCAATTAGATGAGTTTGGTCAAAAGATATTTAGTAAGTCTAATACCAATACTTTTATGAAAGTTCAAGAGCAAGATAATAATAAGTGTGAAAGATTAATTCTTAATTTAAGTGAATCCTGTAATTTAGCTTGTCATTATTGTTATGCAGAAGAAGGAAGCTATGGACAGGAACAAAAAACAAATATTATGTCATTAGAAACAGTAAAAGATGTAGTGAAAAGAACTTATGAGCTTTATCCTAAAGGAATCACTACTATACAGTTCTTTGGAGGAGAGCCTCTTTTAAATAAAGATGTAATGAGGGAAGCTGTTAAGTGGATAAATATTTATGTAGATAAATTAAATATAGACAAGCCGTTATTTACCATGGTAACTAATGGTACATTAATAGAAGATGAAGATATCATGTTTTTTAATGAATATTTTGCTTCAATAACTATAAGTTTAGATGGAAATAAAGAGATAAATGATTATAACAGAGTGTTTAAAAATAATAAAGGATCTGTTTATGAAACAGTAGCAAGCAAAATTAGAAGGATGGATGAGCTAGGTAGAAAGTTTTATTTAGCTATTGAAGGAACCATTAATAGAAAGCATATTATTGAATTTAAGAAAAGCGGCAAAATGGAAGCGTTAGAAGCATTGAAAGAATTAAATGCCGATATAATACATATTAGTCCATTAATTGAAAGTGATAGCTGTAAATCTTGCGTATCTAGTGAATCACTTACAGATTTAAATAAAATAGATGTATTAAACTTTTTTGATAGCTGGATTGAGGAAGAAATTAGTAGTGGAATTGATAAAATCAGATTAAGAGTAGCAGCTAGCGTTTTATTAGCAGCCAAAAAACATGAAACCTTTGGAAATGGCTGTGGTGCAAGTAATACAGATATAGCATCAGATGTTAGAGGTATCTTATATCCTTGTTTTATGTTTATAGGAGAAAAGGAATTTGATTTAGGTCATGCAGCTTCTGATTTAGAAACTCAAAAAAGTAGATTATTAGAGGTAAGACAGAAGCTAAGAATTGCTAATGAAAATGATACCTGCAATAATTGCTGGGTTAAGCCTATATGTAAGAAATCTTATGGTCACTGCATTGGGGCAAGGTATTTATCAACAAAGAAGATAGATAAGCCAGCAGAATTAATATGTGATATCAGTAAGATAGTTTTAGAAAATATCTTCACTTTAGCTATGGAAAATTATAGCGTTAAAAGTAAGGTGAGAGAATCATGATTGAAACAAATGAGTTTCCAGCCTTAAAAGAAAGTGTATACACTAATGATATTTTCAAAAATAAAAATGCTAATGGGAAAGTAGTAATAGGAGATTTAGAAAACGATACTTTTTTCTTAATACCTGAAAAGCAGGAAGCAGCTTTTAAAAAAATTATAAATTTAATGAATGGTACTAATAGCAGGATAGATATAATAAATAAAACAGGTATTAGTGAAAAACAATTAGATAATGTCTTAAATAAATTAAGCTCAAAAGGTTTTTTAAAAGAAGATAATAAAAACTTATCAAATACAATTAAAGAAACTAAATATAATGAAGTAGATAGTTTATCTCTTAAATTAATAAATTATAAATTTAAAGATATTATTGATAAAGAAGGAGTTAAGCGTAAAGCAGATTTTATTGGCAAGGGAAGTACTATTTTTTTTATACTTATTATATTACTTTTATTCTCAATAAATATAATAAATGGGGTTGAAGGCTTTAAAGGTATACAATTATCAGATTGGCTAAGTTATAAGCAAACTGACAAAAATAATTATTGGCTTGCTTATATATTGATAAATTTTGGAATGATGATTATGTTTATTTTTCATGAATCAGGTCATTTAATAGAAGGTCTTAGAGCAAAGGTACAACCTTCTAATATTGCATTTGTATTGTACCTAGGATTTATTCCAATGTTTTATGTTAAAAATAAAAATATTTATTCATTAAAAAGAAAAGAAATTTATAAAATATTATTTGCTGGTGTAAAGGTTAATTTACTTTTAGGATTAACACTATTGGGGATATTTGGATTAACAAGTAATGAAATATGTAAGGTATTAGCTTTATCAAATTTTAGGTTAGTGGCATTTAATTTGTGTCCACTTTCATTAAGTGATGGATATTTTATAGTATGTATTTTATTAAAACATCCTAATTTAAGACTTAAACTTCATAAGTTTATAAGTAATCCAAGTTCTATATTGAAATATAACTTAATAGAAGTTATATACACAGTATTTGCATTTATGACATTGATAGGTTCTGCAGCAGTTGAAGTAATTTGGATTATCAAATTATTTGACTTTACATTAGAAAGCAGCCTAATAATATTTAGCTTATTTATGTTAATTTACGTAATATCATTACATTTTATAAATAAAAAAAGGTTAAAAAACATTATTTATGTATAGTTAATGGTTTTGAGAGGTGAGACATGAGAAAGATATTAAATGGTATATATAAGAGTAGATCAGGAAAAGATAAAAAATTATCTTTGTGCTATATTACTGTAATTATTACAAGTTTCATTATATTTACAGCTTTAAATGCTTTACCAGTATTAAAGGCTTCTATAGCACAAGATTTAAGACAAACTACAGTGGGGTTAAGTGATTTAATAATTACTAATGACAAAGATAAAATATTTGAAGTTCCAGAAAATAAGAATTCAAATATGCTAGGAGTTTTATCACTAAGTGGTGAAATTGAAGGTGGCAAGAAAAAAACTAATTTTACCCTTTGGGGTTCTAAGTATAGTGAATTTGTACATGTTTTTGGTGAGGTGAATCTTGGAAAAGGTGATGTGAAGTTTCCAAAGGATTTAGGAGAAAATGACTTGATGATTACTCCAAGCCTTGCAGAAAAAATTGGTGCAAAGGAAGGGGATACAGTAGCTATTACAGTTCTTTCTTCTGTTAAATCATATAATGTAGTATTAGCGCCAAAGGAAAATTATTTTGTTAAAGCAAATGAGGATATGGCTATATTAAATTATGAAACAGCAAAAAAATTAGTAGGATTAGATACAGATAAAGTTACTGTAGCATATGGATATAACTTAAAAGATGGTGTGAATGTAAGAGATGAAATTCAAGATTTAAATAAAGATCTTACTATTAAAGATTCTATAGATAAGGAATATGTTTCGGGTAATATGCAGCAGTATTATGCAGTTGATGCCGTAATATTTGTATTCATTTTATTAATAGCAATAGATATTTTAAAGTCTATTGGATTAATATTCGTTACAGAACGTTCAAAATATATAGGAACCTTAAGAAGTAATGGGGCAGAGAAAAAGCTTGTTATCAATCTATTTTGTAAATTAGCAATAAGAATATCAATTATAGGAATGATAATTGGAATGATTTTAGGTACCATAAGTATTCTTATTTTTAGTAAATATGGAGTAGGTTTAAGTAACCCATTAAATAGTATAGATTTAGTATTTATGGTTATTTCCATTTTAACTACAAGTCTCATAACTCTAGCACTAACAATAGAAAGCTTTAGAAGACCAACAGTAAAAATACTTAAAAAGTCAGATAGAGCTCTATTAATTGAGAATACATCTGCTGATATTAAAAGAGAAAAGGTAAGTAAATTATCATATGTATGTCTTGCAGCAATACCATTTTTAATTATAGCAGCTTACTTTATAAAGGCTAATAATATAGCATTAATTCTTATTTACACTGTTATACTTATTTTTTCATTAATAAAGGGCTTTAAAGCTCTTATGCATATATTAATAGATTTATTTTTGAAAAAGCCTAAAAAAGGTTTAACAGTAATGGCCATGAAAAATGTTGCAACTAACATATATTTACGAAAAACATTAACTCTTGCTACTGTTATTTGTTTATTTGTAACTATTGTAGGTACATTGAGTTATTCAGTTTTAAGTGCCATGACAAGTTTTTATAAAGATTATAAATCTGATGCTTTTGTTAGAACTACTGATAACATGATGCTATTAGATGAAGAAATTAAGGCAATAACTAGCTTAGATTCAGTACTTTCATATTATAAATGTTCTGTAAGCAATATAGAAATTAAAGGAGATTCTGAGGATAGAGAAGTTAAGGTAGTTGGAATTGATGATGTTAAAGAGTTTGATAATAATTTTATGAATTTACATCTAACTTGGGCTAATGATTCTGATGAAGAATCTTTTAAGTCTGGTGAGAATGTTATATTAAGCCAGGTTTTAAGCAATAGATTTGATAAAAAGGTAGGAGAATATATTACATTAAGTGATGGTGATATAACTAAGGATTATTATATTGCAGGGGTATGCCAATCCCTTCAAGACCTAGGGGATATGATTTATATGCAAAGAGCTGAAAGTGAATTTAGCAAGGTAAAAGATTATAATACTATCTATTTAAAGGGAGAAAATCCAAGTGAAATAGAAGAGGATATAGATGAAATATTATTAAATCGTAAATATGTATTTAAAGATGTAAGCAACATGCAGGAAAAGGATGTTACTAATGGAATGCAGATAATAATATTCTTTGTAGCATTTTCAATAATTATAACTTTAACAAGTATTACAGGAATATACAGTAACTACAAATTAAGTTATATGCTTAGAAAGAAAGAATTTGCAATTTTAATGTCTAATGGATATAGCAGAAGTCATTTAACAAAATTGTTTATAAAGGAAATATTATTTAGTAGCTTAATAGGTTATGGCATGGGTGTAATAGTAATGGTAGGTATAAAGAAACCACTAGAAAACTTAATGGAAATTGCAGATTTACCTATAGAAATAAATATAAAAATAGAAATATTTATGGCATTACTTATAATTATGATTTTTGTAGCATTGCTAAATATTATTCTAGCCTGCAAATCAGCAAATCTTAAAAAAGATAAGATTGTTGAAATTTTAAAAATGTAGAACTTGATGAAAGGAGCTTAGGAATATGGACATAATAGAAAATATAGATAAGATGAATAAGATTACAACTCATAGTGTAATAGAGGCTAAAAATCTTAAGAAAGTTTATAAGACAGGAACTGTAGAAAATACAGTTATTCATAATTTATCATTATCTATTAAAAGTGGTGAGTTCGTAACAATTACAGGTCCATCTGGATCAGGAAAAAGTACTTTGCTGTATTTACTTAGTGGAATGGAACCATTAACAGATGGAGTAGTTTATTTAAAGGGAAAAGATCTTACAAAGATGGATGATAAAGAAATGTCAGAACTTAGAAGAACAGATATGGGGTTTGTCTATCAATTTTATAATTTGTTAGAAGAGATGAATGTGGCAGATAATGTTTTTTTACCTTCATTAATTAAAGAAAAAAAACTTGATATTAATAGATTACGTAAAGTTTTAGAAATGGTTGGTCTTACAAAGTATGAAGCTTCATATCCCTATGAGCTATCAGGGGGACAACAGCAGAGAGTTGCTATAGCTAGAGCTTTATATACAAATCCGGAGGTGATTTTTGCAGATGAACCTACTGGTAATCTTGATTCTATTAGTAGTGAACAGATAATGGAAATATTCAAGAAAATAAATAAAGAATTTAAAACAACAATAATTATGGTAACACATTCTGATAAACTTGCTAAAGAGGGAACAAGACAAATTGTTATGAAGGATGGGCAAATATGTTAGCTTATGAATTACCCCAAAAAGCTTTTATAGAATTTAAACCATATGAAGTTGATAGGGCATCTGGTGACTGCCGTGGACAAACATTTTCAATATTGTTAAATTACTTGGGTTATGAAATTGATCCTATTGATATTTTTTCATTAGGAAATGGCCTTGACTTTAAAATGAGCGAAGCAATGTTTAGAGGATTAAATTTAGTAGAAATTCAAGGTCGTGATTTTGAGGCAGAAACAAATTGTTGCAATTTATTAAATATACCTTGTGAGAAGAAATATTCTAAATGGAAAATTGATAATGAAGAAGCTAAGGCTCCCTTTGATATAGAGATACTATCTAAGGTAGCAAAGGGAGAGCCAGCATTAATTAATTGTGATATATACTATATGGATTATATAACTGATATTACGAGAAGACATAATAGATATCATATGGTAATTATGATTGGTTATGATTTAGAAAAAGAAACGGTAACAGTATTTGATATTCTTACTAATAAGAATCATGAAATACCTATGATTAAGCTGAGAGAAGCAATGTTTAAAAAGTCAATAAGCAGTTTAGAAGATGGATTATGGTATGACATTAAGAAATGTTCTAATGTACAGATTACAAAGGATAAGTATTTAGAATCAATAAAGATACAAGGGGAAAATGCCTTAAGTAAAGATGGAAGTATAGAAAATTTAGAGAAGTTCATTGGATTTGTTGAAAGGATAGAAAATAGAGCAAAAGAAGGTTCTGCAAATCATGAAAAATATTTAGTAGCTCTTTTGCAAGCTAATTGTCTATTAATAAGAAGACAGGATGAACTAAATGGAACATTTTATAGAAGTATTTATGAAGAATTTTTGAAGAGAAATAGCAAAGATTCACCTGATATTATGAAGGCAGCAAAGCTTATGAAAAAGTCAGGAGCCCTTTGGAGAAAGTTAGCTTTTAAAGTGAGGTATGTAAGAAGTTCAAGTATAAAACAATGTGATTTATTCATAAGTTTTCTTAAGGAAATTTATAAAATAGAAAAAGAAATGAATTTGTATTTAAAAGAATACGTAAAAAAGAAAGAGAGTGTTTAGCGTTATGGCAAATAGTGTAATTTATAAAGATAAAGAATATACAATGGAGATGATTATAAGTGACGTAAAGGAAATGATTATTGATAGATTGATGTTAGATATCACTGCAGATGAGATAGATAAGGATATGCCTTTATTTGAAAGTGATGATTTAGAAGAAGATATTGAAAATTTGGGATTAGATTCTATTGATGGATTAGAAATAATGGTAGGAATTCAAAATCTATATGGAATAAAACTTGATGCTAATAATCATAAAGAGGCATATAAATCAGTAAATACTTTAGCCTTATCAATATTCGATATGTTAAGCAAAGATGATAATGGAGATGGTGCTAATGCATAATAATAGAAATGTTGTTATTACTGGTTTGGGAGTTGTTGCTCCTAATGGAAATAATGTAGAGGAATTTTACCAAAATTGTATTAATGGAGTTACAGGAATTTGTGAAAGTGACATACTTAAAGAATTTTCATTTGAGTCTAAGTATGCCGGTGAAGTACATATAGGTGAAGATTTAAGATGGGAAGCTAAGTATAGAAAAATAGGTGATATGGCCTCTGAAGAAATGCTTAAAAGTGCACGTATGACAAAAGGAGATATTGAAAAATTTGATGTTAGAACAGGATTTTGTATAGCATCAGCTAATATTGGAAGTTTAAGACTTGAACCTCAACTTAGGTTTAAGGAAGGTCTTGATATTAATCAATCTAAGGAAGATATAGACTTATTAAAAAAAAGAGAATCAGATATATTAGATTTTAATGGTACTGATTGTGTATATTATTTTGCAGATAAATTAGGTATTGGTGGACCAGTTATATCAGTAAATACAGCATGTACATCTGGAACTATGGCAGTTGGTACAGGCTATAGATTAATAAAGAGCAATCAAGCTGATGTAGTTGTTGCAGCAGGAATTGAAGTTTTAAGTGATCTTAGTTTAAGTGGTTTTAATTCTATGTTAAATCTAAGCTCAAACCCATGTCGTCCTTTTGATAAAGGTCATAATGGTATTACCATTGGTGAAGGCGCGGCTTTTGTAATGCTTGAAGAGGAAGAATCTGCAATTAAGAGAGGTGCAACTATCCTTGGACGTGTATTTGGATATACTACTGCAAATGATGCTTATCATGTAACATCTCCAGATCCAACAGGAAAGGGTGCATTATGGTGCATGGAGCAGACATTAAAAAATAGAAAATGTAATAAAGATGAAAAATTATATGTAAATACACATGGAACAGCAACTAAGGCAAATGATTCTATGGAACTAAAAGCATTAGTTGAGTTGCAAGAAAATAATGATATTAATCATATATGGTTTTCTTCAACAAAATCAATGATTGGCCATTGTTTAGGTGCAAGTGGAATTATTGAATTTATATGCTCAATAAAGGGATTAGCTCATGGAAAAATGCCTGTATCAATTTCGGCAGAAGATAAGGTGGAATTTGATGAGTCCAAACTTACTCTTGTACGTGATCAGTCAGAATCAGTTCCATATGATTACTTTATTTCTAACTCATTTGCATTTGCAGGATGTGCATCTTCAATTGGTGTTGAAAAGTGGAATGAAGGAGGAAAATAAAGCTATGAATATTTTAGATGTTGTAAAACATAGATACCCCTTTATATTGGTAGATAAAGTTCTAGAAAGTGAATATATGAAGTATTCAAAGGTACTAAAAAATGTAAGCTATAATGAACCATGGGTGCCAGGACACTACCCTGAACATCCTATAATGCCAGGAGTATTACTAATTGAAGCTATGGGACAAGCTAGTGGCTTTATATTAGTTGATACTAATAGTCGTGAGGAAGAAATTGAAAAGAAATATGGATATCTAACAACAGTAGAAAAAACTAAATTTATTAAACCAGTACATCCTGGTGATCAGTTAATTATAGAATCAAGAATAATCGAACATGTAAATAATTTTATAAAGGTAAATTCAGTTGTTAAAGTAGATGGAAAGACTGTTACTAAAGGTGTCTTATCCTATATCTTACAGGAGGAGAAAAATGAATTGTAGAAAAATTATTCTTAAGGATTTTAACGTTATGAGCCCAGTGATTCCTGATGGAGTAAGTTTTGAACAAACATTATTTTATCCAGATGAAAATTGGGAACCTAATGAACAATTTAATATAAAGAAAGTTGTAAAGCCAGTTGCTAAAGAAGTAAGAAGAATGAATAGAATTGCTAGTATGGCATATGTTTCTTCAAAGTCTATTATGGATAAAATAGACTTTTCAGGGATTAATAACTATAGATTTGGAGCTATATTTTCAACTCATAATGCTAGTTATGAAAATGTATTGCGAATATTAAAAAATCTTTACGGAAAAGGTGCAGAAGCTGTAAGTCCAATTGATTTTTCATATTCAGTAGGAAACTCATTACTTTCAGGAATAACTATAAAATATGGATTAAAGGGACCATGTACAGTATTACCATCTTCAGACCCATTACTTTTAACAAGAATAATTCTTCAAAATGGAGAAGCTGATTATATGCTTGTGGGAAGTTTTAATATATGCCTTGATGAGAATTTAGAATTTTACAGAACATTAGACTATTTGAATGGTGATAGAGATGGTTTTACAAAGTTATTAGAAGAAGCTAATGGGGCAGTAGTTAGAGAAGTTGGAATCAGTATGATTTTAGAATCCTCTGAGCATTGTGAAAATAAGGATGAAAAGAAATGTTATTTAAGTGGTTTCTCTGATATTAGAGCGAAACTACATAATGTAGCAAAGAAAGATTTAACATTTAATAATTACCCTATAAGTACTGATGCTGAATTATCTATGTTCTCTGCAGAAGATTTTAAAAAGTCAATGAAAATAGCTATGGCAGATGCAAAAGTTACTGCTGAAGATATTGATGCAGTATTCACATGTACATGTGGAAATAAGTCTTTAGATTTGGAAGAATACAAAGCTATAGTAGATACTTTTAATGAAAATACAGAACTTGTATCAATTCAAAGTGTTTTTGGAACAAACTTAGGTGGAAACTTTATGTTAAACTCTGCAGCAGCTGCATCAAGCTTGAAAAATCAATGTTTACCTCCAACTAAGGGAATTTCTGAAGGTAATAGTAGGTTTAATAAAGAAAAGAAAAGCAAGAAACTAACTACAATACTTGTAAATGGATATAACGATACAGGAAATATTATAAGTGGGGTGTGGCAATGGATGTAGGATTAAAGGATAAAGTAGTACTTATAAGTGGTGGAAGTAGAGGCATCGGTTCTAAGATATGTGAAGCTTTTGTTTCAGAAAAAAGTAAGGTCTATTTTATGTATAAAAGTAATGATGAAGAAGCTAATAATACTGTTAATAGAATAAAAGAAAAATATGTAGATAGTACTATAGTTGCCATAAAGGCAGATGTATGTGATGAAGAGCAATGTGTAAAAGCAGTTGAAAAGATAAAAGAAATTGAG
The DNA here is from genome assembly GCF_900116755.1 of Clostridium sp. DSM 8431. Lineage (GTDB taxonomy): Bacteria > Bacillota > Clostridia > Clostridiales > Clostridiaceae > Clostridium. The sequence goes on along the minus strand of NZ_FPBY01000010.1, from coordinate 15,920 downwards.
GGGACAATAGATGTATTAGTTAATAATGCAGGAATAACAAGAGACAATTTAATGTTAGTGCAAAATAAAAAAGAGTGGAAATCTGTTTTAGACGTAACTATTGATGGTACTTACAATTTAACTCATGAAGTTGCTTTACTTATGTTTGGAAAACGTAGAGGTACAATTATTAATATTAGCTCTATTGCAGGATTAACAGGAGTTATGGGACAAACTAATTACTGTACAGCAAAAGCTGGAATAATAGGATTTACAAAGGCCTTATCAAAAGAACTTGGAATGAAAAATGTAAGAGTTAATGCTATTGCACCTGGATATATAGAAACAGATATGACTAAAGATTTAAGTAATTTAAATAGTATAAAAAAGCAAATACCATTAAGAAGATTAGGAAAGCCAGAAGATATAGCTAATTTAGTACTGTTTTTAGCATCAGATTTATCAAGTTATATAAATGGTGAAGTAATTACTATAGATGGTGGATTAACATCATAAAATACGTAAATTTAAATTAATTGGAGGTGAGAAGATGGATAGAAAAGAATATTTAGAAAAGGGAATTGCAGAAGTGTTTATGTCTTCCGCTAGAATGTATAAAGATAGAATTGCAATTTCTGATTTATATGGAGAAATGAGCTATAAAGATCTTGATATCTACTCCTCATGTCTTGCAAGAAGATTAATAAGTCTTAGCTATTGGAAGGAAGATATAGTGGTTGCAGTAGATTTTCCAAAGGGTAGAGAAGTTATATTGTTAATATTAGCAATTTATAAAGCAGGGGGAGTGTATTTACCTTTAAATGAAAACTATCCTCCAAAGCGGATAGCTAATATGATGAAAATAAGTAATTCTACATTAATTATAGCAAAGAAAAAAGAGCGTATTAGTGAAGTTATTAAGGAAATTGATATTAAAGTAAATTTTATAAAGTGGGAAGAATTAAATAAAGATATTGGTTGTGAACTTCAAGATGAAAGTTATACAAAATTCAAAATTAAAAATCCATCTAAAATAGCATACATTATGTTTACTTCAGGGTCTACAGGTGAGCCAAAGGGAGTTATAGTTTCGCAAAGAAGTGTTATAAATTCAGCTATAGCTTGCCATAATCGTTTCTTTGAATTACCTGAAGACACTGGCTTATATGAGTCTAGAAAAAATAGCAAAGAAATCTTAAATATTGGTTTACTTTCTGATTTTAGTTTTGATCCTAGTGTTGTTCAAATGTATATTGCTTTGTTTTTTGGAAATTGTATAGTTCCAATACCTGATGATGTGAAAAGATCTCAGAAACTTTTATGTGAATACTGGAAAAAACAAAAGGTTCATGTTTGTGAAATAACTCCTACACATTTAAAGTACTTATTAAGTTTTTATAAGGATAAAAAAGGAGAACTGTATCTTCCAAGTACTATTGTTTCAGTTGGAGAACCTTTACCTTCTGAAATGGTAAGTAATATATTTAAGGTTCAGGATAAAAAAAATGCCAAGGTAATAAACGCCTATGGACCAACAGAAATATGTGTTTATTCCAATGCTAAGGTTATTACTAGAAGTAATTTTATAGAACATGAGAAAATAGGAGTAGGTAAACCTTTAAGTGGATATAGAGTTTATATTTTAGATGAAAATTTAAAGAAAGTTTCCTTAGGAGAAGAGGGAGAAATATATATAGGTGGTCATTATTTATCTGATGGCTATATTGGAAGAGATGATTTGACTAAGAAGTCATTTTTAAAAGATCTTTTAGTATCAGAAGATAAAATGTATAAGACTGGTGATTTGGGCAAATATATTGGAAATGGTGAATACATTTGTTTAGGAAGAAATGATGATCAGATAAAAATAAGTGGACATAGAATAGAGCTTGGAGAAGTAGAGAGAGTATTTAAAAATAAGCTTTTTATAGATGAAGTGCATTTATTAGTAAGAAGTGATAGCAATAATGAAAAGCAGATATTAGCATTTTACACAGGGAAAGAATTAGATGTAAGTGAAGCAAAAAAAGAATTAGAAAAATTCTTACCAAATTATATGGTACCTAAGTTTATTATTCGTTTAGAAAGGTTTAAGTTAAATGCAAATGGAAAATTAGATAGAAATAATATGCTTGAAGCTTATAAAAAATATAGCTTAGAGAGAGAAATTAAGATAGATAATTCAAGTGTGTTATCCATATGTAAGTATATACTTGAAAAAAATGATTTAACATATGAAGATAATTTCTTTGAAGTGGGAGCTAGTTCATTAGACGTATTTAAGCTTAATACTAGGCTATATAATGATTTAGGTGTTGCTTTAGATATTAAAGAATTATATGAGGCTAAGAATATTAAAGAAATTGAAATTATAGTTAAAGATGAGGCTAAAAGATATAGCAATAAAGAATTTGAAGAAGAGGAAGTACGTAAGGTAAAGGCCACAGAAATTCAAAAGCAGCTTATTAGAAAAGAAAAGACTATGATGAAAAATGAATTAGCAATAGTAAATAACAGAGAGAATATCGTTCCACCATATAATATTATCCACATAGTTAAACATAGTAAGTATATAGATTCAACAAAGTTAAAGAGTGCTATTTATAAGCTAATTCAGAGAAATAAAATACTTAGAAGTATATTTATCATAAAAGATAAAGAGCTTTATTTAGAGTGGCAAGATAAGGGGATTGTAGATTTTAGTGAAGTTCATAATATAAATTTTGAAGATATTAATTATTATAAATATGCTAGAAACTTCTATTGTGATAAACTTCCGTTATTACAAGTAGTCCTATTTGAAAATAAGGAAAGTGAACAAAGAATGATGATTAATATACATCATGGAATATTTGATTTTCTATCATTATCAATATTTTTAAATGAGCTTTTTAGTATATATTATGATTTACCTATGCAACCTAAAAAATATGATTTCTTCAAATTTATAAATGATACAAAAGATCATGATTATAGTGAAGTAAAAAAGTTTTGGAGTGAATATTTAAAAGATAGAAAAAAATCAGTTGCTTTTCCACCTAAAACAGATAGGGTAAGAATGAAAATGACAGCTAAAGATACAGTTAAATGTTTAGATGTTCAATATGGAAGTATAGATACAGAAAAGTTAAAAAGAGTATGCATAAAATTAAATATAAGTGTATTTACAATAATGTGTTCAGTTTTAGCAGAAATAATGCAACAAGCCACAGGAAAAGATGATATAACATTAGCTACAGTATTTCATGGAAGACCTACAGATTATACAGGAATTAGTGAAGTAATTGGACTTTTAGCACAAATAATGCCTATTAGATTTAAAATCTCTAAGGATATTTCATTTGAAAAAAGATTGATAGAAAAGCAGAAAGAAATAGATGAAATATTAAAAAATCAAGGTATTGGTATGAATGATATCTACTGTATGCAAACTTTTGAAGAGAGATTAATAGGAGATTATTTTAAGGTTATGATTAATTATCATACAGATTATATGGAAGTGCTACCTAAGGGGTTAGGAGAAATAGAATGTAGTGAAATTGGAAAACATCCAGAAGATATTCCTCTATATATTCAAATAACATCTCATAAGAAAGATATGACTTTTAGCTTTATGTATGCAGAGAAATTATATACTGAGGAAATGATTAAAGATATAATAAATAATTTTTTCACTTGCTTAAATTCTTGGATAAATAAGGTGATGTTATGATAGTACGTAGTTATTTTGAAAAACATAAAATATCATTTTCAGAATGTAATTATTGGGGAGAAGTTACTGCTCAAAAATATTTATGTATGTTTGAAAATGCACGTTTCAATATAGGTAAAGAAAGTAAGTTGGATGCTTTTTTCTATAAGGAACATAGAGGAAAAAGTTTAGTAGATGAGTCATTAAATGATACTGGAGAAAATTTTATAATGCCAGTTTTGCAAAGCAAATTAGAATTTCAAAATGAGCTTAAGGTAGGTACTGAAGTATACATTTATAGTTGGCTTGATATGCCTAAGGGTGCATACTGTTCATTTAATCATAAAGTAACAAGTTTAGACTCAAAAACTGTTTATGCTAAAGGAAAAACTAGTATTGGAATAGTAGGAAATAAGAGTGGACTTATGACTGAAATTCCAAAATCAATGAGAAAACTGCTACTAGCCTATATTGCAGATATGAATGTTGATGAAAATCATGTCTTATTGGAGGTGTGATTGTGATTATTAATAAGGAAAGAGAACTATTAGAATTTAGAGTTGGAATTAGCGAATGTGACTCTTATAAGATAATGCATAATTCAATGTATTTTGCTTATTTTGAAGAGGGGATTATATGTAGGCTTATTGGAGAGAATTTAGTAGCTTTTGATAGGGATAAGCCTTTTAAGGTATTAGAATCACGCTGTAGATATATACATTCTGCAAAGTATAACGATAAATTAAAATTAATAACTCAAGTTCAAAGATGTGATAAAAATCAGGAATTAATACGGATTAATCAAAAATTGATAGATTCTAATAATACTGTTATTTCAATATGTAAGAGCCTAATAAAAATAGATAGTGAGAGGATAATTTTATGAATATACTTGTGCTTAATAGTAGTGGTAAAAAAGAGAGAAGCAGAAGTTTTAAGGTTGCAAAAGCGTTTATAGAAGGATTAAAGGAAAATAAATATTTAAAAGAAGAAAAAAATATTTATGAAGTACACCTATTTGATAAAAATATTAATAGTTGCATTGGTTGTTATAATTGTTGGAAGAATGATGGAAAATGTATTCAGCATGATGATATGGATGATTTGTTGTTTAGGTATTTAGAGGCTGATATAGTAATATGGATCTTTCCTCTTACTTTTTATGGTTTTCCTTCAAAAATGAGGTGCGCTATAGAGAGATTATTACCTATATTTACAGCAAAGATGGCACCTAGAGAAGATGGAGGTTATATCCATCTTAATAGATATGAAACTAAAAGAAAGAGAGAAATATTTATATCTACCTGCGGATTTCCATCAGAAATAAATAATTATGAAGGAGTTAAAAAGGTTATAAAAATTATGCATCCTAATAATTCCGATTATATATTTTGCAGTGAAGGATCCATATTTGAGGTGGACAAGTTTTCTAATATTATAAATCGCTATTTAAAAAAGGTAACTATAGCTGGTAGAGAATTTTCTTTTGAAAATGGTTTGGATAATAAATCAAAGAAAAGATTATCTGAGCAATTATTACCAGAAGATTTATATATGGCTAAGTCAAATTCAGATGATTATTGGCTTAACTTTTAATAAATAAAATTTCATTGAAAGGAGGTGATATTAATGCTAGAAAACATCGAAAACTTATTAGAATCAGAAGAATTCGATTTCGACATGGAAACTCTTGAAGAAGTAGTTACTCCAGGAAGTGGATTCGGATGTGATTGCAACTAGTAATCTATAAACTATTGAAAGGAGGTGACATTAATGTTAGAAAACATCGAAAAGTTATTAGAATCAGAAGAATTTGATTTCGATATGGAAACTCTTGAAGAAGTAGTTACTCCAGGAAGCGGATTCGGATGTAATTGCTAGTAATTATATTTATCTAAATATTAAATGAAAATCTCTATGAATTATCTTTATGATAGTTCATAGAGATTTTTTTGTTTACTTAAGTAATGTTAAGGGAGGCATAGGAACTAGAGAATATTTATATTATATTATGGAAACAATATAGAGTATATTCATGAAGTAACATATACTATATACATTTGCCAAAATATTTATAATATAGTATGGTATTATGTATAGGGAAATTTAATGATAATGAGTATCATGATATTTTAGTTACGAGAAATTTAGAAATAAAATAAAATGAAGTTACAAACATAAGGAGGATAATTTTGACCAAAAAGTATTTAAAAATAGCTTTAGCTTATGTAGGAGTAATCGTAGGTGCAGGGCTTTCATCTGGGCAAGACTTAATGCAGTATTTTGTGAGTTTTGGAAAAGAAGGTATTATAGGGGTTTTGATTTTGGCAGCCTTGAACATTATTTTTGGAAGAATTATTGTAACATTAGGATGCTATTATGGTTCTAATAATCATCAAGAAGTACTAGAAAAAATCACACATCCCTTTATTAATAAAATAATTGATTATACATTAATTGTATCAAGTTTTATTATTTATTTTGTAATGATAGCAGGAGCAGGAGCTAATCTGCATCAGCAATTTGGTATACCAAGTTTTATTGGAGCACTTATTTGTTCAGCTTTAGTAATAGTTGTATCCTTTATGGATTTTAATAAAATAACAGCTGTCCTTGGTATATTTACTCCTATTATAATAATTATGATATTAGTTATAACAGCATACACATATATAGGTCATAGTTATGATTTTACTAAGTTATCAAAAGTTGCAGAAACTTTAGAATCACCTATGCCTAATGTAGTTTTTTCTGCAATTAACTATTATTCACTTTGTGCTATTACAGGGGTATCTATGGCACTTGTTTTAGGAGGATCAGTAGTTCGTATAGGGGTTGCAGAAAAAGGTGGAATTATAGGAGGAGCTTTAATAGGTGTTATTGTATTATGTGCCTTTGCTTCATTATTTGCAAATGTTGATATGATAAAAGATTCAGAAATACCAATGCTTAATATTGTAGCAAATATTAATCCTATCTTTGCAAAAATATATACTTTTACTATTTTTGCTCTTATATTTAATACTGCCTTTAGTCTTAGCTTTGCATTGGCAAAAAGATTTGCATCTGAAGATAAAAAGAAGTTACATATTATTTTAATTTGTATAGTTATAGCAGGTTATATATGTAGTTTTGCAGGATTTAAAAAGTTGATTTCTTTAATGTATCCTTTGCTTGGATATATAGGAATTGTTCTGCTTTTGGTTCTTTTAACAACTTGGATTAGAAAAAAGCAACATATATATAGGGAAAAGATAATTCGTAGAAAGATGATTTCAGTTGAAGCTAAAAAGTATGATGATAATGAAGAATATACTTTGAAAGATAAGAAACTTTTTACGAAGCTTGGGGAACAATCTGTTGTTGATACAGAAGATATTAAGCAAGAAATAAAAGATGTAGTTAGAGAAGAAAGCTCAAAAAACGATGATGAGTAGATAAACTGTATATGTAAGTTTATACGGGGGGGAAAATTAAATAAAGGTGATTATACTTAGATATAATATAAAGTACAAGATAGAAGGTATCTTATCAAATATGAGATAAAACACTTTCTATCTTGTAATTTTTATTTAAGCATATCAGCAGTATAATTAGATGGTTCAAATTGAGCTGAACTATTAGTAATATCGCCATTTGAATTTATATCACCATAATATGCAGGAGTACCACAACCAGTGAAAACTATTCCCTTGCTTGTATCATCACTATTTATTAATGTAAAGTATTCATAACCGCTATTAGCTACAACATCGTTATAAAAAGCATTTAGGCTATCTGCTGTCATATCTTCTTTATTAAAGTAAGCTTGACCTCTTTGTCCAACTACTTTATTACCTTCGTCATTTATAACATCAATTGCAGATACATCATATATACCAGCATAAGATTCATCTACTTCTACAGTTACAGTTTCTATAGTTACTGTTTGAGATTCATTATAATAAATAACTCCAGCAATTGCACAAAATACTATTAAACCAAGTCCATAGCAGATTACTGCAGTAGATTTTTTCTCTTTTCTGGTTTTACCCATGGTAAAACTTTTTCAGGTTTAACTAAACCTATTATTAACAGAATTAAGCATATTACAGCTAATATTGAAAATAAAATTATCATATCATTCATCCTCCTAAATTTTTTTATTAATTATTACAAACGTGATTATAAACCTTCATTTTAAATTTGTCATAGCATTTTATGGAAAGTAAAATTTTAAATTAATAGAGTTAGTTTATGAAAAGGATTATTTATTAATTCTTTTTTTGAAAATAATATAATTATTACTGTTTTATTTATATAGATGAATTTTTTTTATATTTTTATTAAATTTCGAAATAGAATAAATAAAAAACCAAGATATTAAATTTTAAATTAATACCTCTAAAAGCCTCAAAATTATCATTCTATAAATATAATAGTAGCTCTAAATTAATAATATATAAAAAAAGGAATATTAATTTTAGTAAATTGATTAAAATTTAAAGGATTAGATGGTAAATAAAATTAGATTATAAATAAAACAAAGAAAAGGTTAAATGTATCCGACAAATTTCGGATATACATAGTAAGGGAGTATTGATGGAATAGGGGAGGAACTTATGGAACTAAAGAGAAAAAATTATTTCAGATTTGGTCTGAAGGGAAAAATCATATTTATATTAACTATCAACATAATAATTACTTCTATAATAATAGCTGGATTATCTTATTTTAAAGCTAGGAATATAATAAAAGATAATACAACTATGAATATGCAGGAAAAAATAAATTTAGTTGATGAAAAGGTTAATTCTTTAAGTAATAATACAGAATCTTTAGCAGGTTCAATTATTGCTTCCGGATATTTAAAAGAGAATATGACTGAAGAAAATCATAAAGCAATAGTTAATTATTTTTCAGAATTAGCTAAGGTCTATCCTGAAGTTATAAATTTAATTTATGTTACACCACAAAAGTTTCATATATATCCGGAGAATGAAAAATTTGATTCGATAATTCCAGGGGAAAGACCTTGGTTTCAAGAACTAATGGAATCACCAGAAGAAGAAGTTTGGGATACTCCATATGTAGACGCTTCTTCAGGAGAATTAGTAGTAACTTATTCAAAAAAAGTTATTATCGATGGTAATGTTATAGGTATAGTACAAGTCGATGTATCTTTAGCTCATATTAACGAGTTGATTAATACTATAAAGCTTGGACCTACTGGTTATGTTATGCTTTCTAATTATGATGGACTTATATCAGTACATAGTAATGAAGAATTAATAGACACTGAAATTGAAAATGATGACCTTAGAGAATTTGTACAAAACTCAGATAAGGGAACTTTTGAATTTAAAGAAGCAGGTGATATTAAGCTTGCAGTTACTAAAAAATTAGATACTGGAATGGAGCTTAAGGCAGTTGGTATTGAGTCATCTAAAGAACTTATGACATCTGCAGTAAACTTATTAAAAATTATAATAATACTCACTATAATAGTAACAATTATTGTAATTGTAATAACTATATTTGTGTTAGGAAAAATAACACAGCATATTGAAGAATTCTTATTAACTCTTAAAGAAATGGGCGTAGGAAATCTTTGCGTTAAGTCAACAATTAATAGAAATGATGAAATTGGAAAAATGTCAAAAATATTCAATTCAATGGTTGTAAATTTAAGAAAACTTATTCAAGAAGCTAAAGATCAATGCAACGAAATGCTTAATAAAGTTGATGAATTAAGTAATGTAACAATTCAAAGCATAGGAGCTTCTAAAGAGATAACAGATTCTATTGAAACTGTTTCTAGAGGAGCTTATGAACAGTCAAGAGAAACAGAAGTTATTGTAGATAACTTTGAGAAATTATCTAAGTCAATGAATGCCATTTCTGGTTCAATAATAAAAATAGATACTCTTTTTGATGAAACAAAAGATATAAATGAAAATGGAATAAAGGTTGTTAATAATCTTTTAGATGTTACTGATAAGACTAACAAAACTACAGAAGCAGTACAAAAGAGAATTAAAGATATAAATTTAAGCTCATCAGAAATAGATAATATTGTAAAAACAATAACTGATATTGCAGAGCAAACAAATCTTTTATCTCTTAATGCAAGTATTGAAGCAGCAAGAGCAGGGGAAATGGGTAAAGGATTTGCAGTTGTTGCAGAGGAAGTTAGAAAACTTGCAGAAGAATAATCAAGTTCTGCTAATGAAATAAGAGAAATTATTACTAAAATTCAAGAGCAAACTTCTTTAGCAGTATCTGAAGTTGAAGAAGCTAAAAAGAGCATGGATGTTCAAACTACTGCTGTAGAAAATACAAGAAAATCTTTTGAAGAACTTAATGGTTCTATTACTACTGTATCTGAAAGTATTAAGGATATAGACTTGTTAAATAAAAATATGATAGGCGTTAAAGACAAGACTGAAAAAGTTGTACATGGACTATCAAATAAGGCAAAAGAAAATATTGAAGCAACTGAAAATATGTCTGCAATTACAGAAGAACAATTAGCTATTATAACAAGTATTATTGATACTATGGATTATTTAGGTAAGAGTGCAGAAGTATTAAATGAAGAATTATCTGTAATTAAAACTAAAGAAGATAATGTTTAATTATTATATTGAGACAGTAGATAGATTTGTATAAAGGCAAATCTATCTACTGCTTTTTTTGTATTACTGCTTAGTAAAGAATTAAAGATCTTAATTATGAAGTAGGTAGGCTAAAATTATTACAAAAATATAAGAAATACATTTTTATATGGAGTAATAAAGGGTTATATGAGTTATAATAGAATAATTAAGACAGTTAATTAAAAAATTGGAGGATAAAAAGGAGGTTTAACATGGAAGACATACTACTTTTGGTATTGCAAAGTATTTCTGGCGGTATTGCAGGTTACATTACCAATAAATATGCTGTAAATATGCTTTTTAAGGAATATACTGTTTTCAATAAATTTAAGTTTGGTGGAGTAATTAAAAATAGAAAGCAGCAATTCGTTGAAGAAATAAGTGCTTTAGTTGAAAGAGATATAATTAACGGATCAACTTTAAAGAAGAATTTAAAAAGTGATAAGGTAAAAAATGAATTAGAGAATGTTTTAAATACATTTTTTAATGATGAGCTTATTAAAGCCTTTGAGAAAACAGAGCTTAATAATATACCTGGCTTTAATAAGAGTTTAGAAGATATAAAGAAATTTTCTTCTGACAATTATGATGAAGTAATGAAACCTTTAATAGGTGAGCTTTGTAATGAAGTAAATTTAAAAGATTTAGTCTCTAAAAAACAAGTTTCATATATTGCAGAAAATATATATAACTTAATTTTAGAATCAGTAGATAATAATACTTATATAAATGAAACTTTAACTAATATATATAATGAAGGGGCTCAAATTACACTTTCAGATTTTCTAAGCAAAGAAGCAGCTTCTAAAGTAGAAAAAAATATTGAAGATATTATATCATCAGCTATTAATAAAATAATTAGTAATGATGAAAAGTTAGTGTCTTTATTAAAAGATGTTCTTGAAAAAATAAAGGCTGAAGAGATTATTAATAATCTTCAAGAAGGCATTAAAAATAAGAGAATAGAAGAAGTAATAAGTGATGAAGAGCTTGAAGCATTAAGTCGTAAGATAGGGGCTACTCTTAAAAATTACTTAAATACTGAAGAAGGGATGACTTTACTTTCAAATATAATTAAGGAATTTATATCATTAATAAAAAATATAGAATTTTCTCTTTATGATTTATTAGATGATGAAGTGGCAGATAAACTTACTCTTCTTATTAGAGAAAAACTACCTGTATTTTTGCCTTATGTGGTTTCATGGATTGAAAAGAATAAGGATGAATTTGATGTGTTAATAGAAAAATCCATTGATGAAGGTATTCAAGATATGGATGCAGGTATAAGAAAACTTGTACTTTCTTTAGTAAGAGAACATTTCTTAGATAACATAAGTGCTAAATATGAAGTTCTTCAAAAGGTTACAGAGTTTATAGAATCTTATAAAATGGATGGTAGTGATGCTATTAAGGTAGCAGATAAGATAATTGATTATTTAAAACATACTAACATTAAGGATATTATAACTTCTTTAGAGGAAAACAATATACTTAATCAAAATGTTATAAATAAGGTATGTGAAGTAATAATTACATATCTATCTGACAATGAAAATAAGCTTATACTAAGTGTTATTAAAAATCAAAAGGGCAAGTTGATTTCTGATTTTGTAAAGTATGATTTTAATAATCTTTTAGATATTAATAGTAAAGTTAATGTTTATAGTCTTGTTTTAAAGCATAAAGAAAAGATTAATAATTTAATAGAATCAGTCTTATCTACTAAGATACATAGTGAGTTTAATGCTATTTATAATAAGAATGTAAAAAGTATTATAAGTGAAGATTTTGTAGTATCTATAAAGAATAGAAGTACAGATAGTATAAAAACACTTCTTACTAATAATGAAGAAAAGGTTAAAGAATATTTAAGTAGCATAATTAAAGACTTTATAAGCAATATGGAAGTGAAAAATATTGCTGAAAATGATAATGTGAAGAATAAGCTTTTAAGCTTAGAAGATGAGCTTTTAGAAAAGAGCAAATCACTTTCTGTTTCAGCTGTTATTAAGAAGTTTGGAAAGAATAAAGATAGCATAAGTTATTTAAATGAAGTTACATTAAAATATCTTGAAGATAATTTAGACAGCCTTTTAGATGGAAGAATTAAAAAGATTGTATATGATAATTTAATTCAGCTTGATGAAGATGAAATATGTGACTTAGCTCAGAGATTTATGGGAACAGAACTTAAGCCTCTTTCTGTATTTGGAGGAATTTTAGGTTTTGCTGGAGGATTAATTTTTGCACTATGCTTTAGAAATATAGGCTTTGAAGGATATTATTACAGCTTAGCAGGAGTTATTGGTTCAATAATATTAATGGGTGGAATTGGAGTTCTTACAAATGTAATTGCAATTGCCATGTTATTTAAGCCATATAAAAAGAATAAAGTATTATCTAAAATACCATTCTTAAGAAAGTTTGCTTTAGGTTATATTCCAGCTCATAAAGGAAACCTTGCAAATGGAATTGGAGGAGTGATAGATAATGATATTTTAAATGGAGGAAGAATCCATAAGCTTCTTAACTCTAAGAGAAATGTTATGAATTCAGGTCTTATGAATGTTATAAGCAATGATAACTACAAGCTTGTAAATAACACTCTTGTGAGAAATAAGAATTTAGTATGTAACTATTTCTATAATAAAATTTTATCTTCATTATATGAAAGTGATGTAAGCAGTAAGATTTCAAAGGCTATTGGTGAAAATGAAATTTCTGTTTCAAATAATATATTAAATAAGATTTCTTCTGGAATTAAAGAAAAGAAAAATGTATGTAAGAAATACTTATTAAGCTTTTTAGAAAGTAAAATAGATTCACCTAAGACTGTAATTGATATTCTTCCAAAAGGTGTAGTAGAAGAGGTAGAAAGAAAGGCTGGATCATTAGTTACTGAAAAAGCAAAAGAATTAATTACTGAAGAAAATACAAAGATGCTTTTTGTAAAATATAATGAAGTTTATAAAGGCTACATAAATAGAGAAGTTTCAGATATTATCTCAGAGGATATGATGAATTCTTTAGAAGAAAAAGCTGCAGATAAAATGGAAAACTTCTTATATAGTGATTTGAGATTTATTTTAAACTTTAAGCTTAGAGAAATATTATCAAAAGAGTTAAGTGAAGAAAAAACTATTGGTAATGTATTTAATGGTGCTATAGAAAATGCTGTTAATAAAAATCTTAATAAGATAACTAAATTAATTGTTATGAAGCTTACTAGTGTAATTGCTGAAAATGAAAAAAACATAGGCAATATGGTTAAGGATAATATAAATTCTAGACTTAACTTCCTTCAAAAGATGGGTTATGCCATGGCAAATGGAGATGGAATTGTAGATAGATGTATTTATATTTTAATAAATAAGAACTTACCAATATTTATTGATGAAAAGGTAAGTGAAGTTGAAGATATGATTTTAGATGGCTTAACAAATCAAGTATATCCAATGAAATTAAGTGATATTAATTTTGGAGTAAATGAAGTTAATGTTGGTGAATTTATTAATGGAGTATTTAATAATTTAGAGGAAGGCAGAAAGCTTAATAATATTACTAAGGTAATAACAAAAGAGCTTATGAATAAGGTTAAAGCCCTAAATATTGAAAGTGTCTTAAGTGAAGTAAATTTAGACAGTACAGAAAAGATATTTAATAAGTTCAATGGTGAAATAAATAGTTCTATAAGCTTACTTCTACAAAACACAGCTACTTTAAAGGAAACAGCATTAATAGGTTTAAAAAATATGGCACAAGGTATTACAGTTAAAGAGTTATTAAGTAGCATATCAAAAGAAGATTTAGAAAATATAGCAGGCAGTACAGTTGATGTTCTTATAAATAGTAATGCTGTAAATACTGGATTAAGCAATATTACAGAAGAGGTTTATGAAAAATCCTTTAAGAATAAGAAAATATCTTTTATTGTTAATTTAGAACTATTAGATTCAGATTTAGAAAATGTAATTAATGAAGCTAAGGGAAATGAAGAAATAAAAGCTTCTATTAAGGTAGCAGTGGAAAATATATTTGATAAGATCTGTAATGATAATCTTATGATAGTTGATGCTGAATTTAAGAATGATATAAACAGCAGAGTTTCAGAAGCTGCTATAGATTCTTTAATAGTTCATACAAAAGATATTTTAGAAAGCTTTGAACTTAAATCTATAACTTATGATGAAATAGAAAATATGGAACCTGAAGAAATACATAACTTATTTAAGTCTTTTGCAGGTGAATACTTTAAAAAGCTTTATATGTATGGTTCAATGGGAGCTATATTTGGAATAAACTTCTGGCTTTCTATGGTTATTGCTGTTTTTGATTATGCAAAGGGAAGAAAAGATAATACGGTTAATGAAAATTAGAATATAAAAATTAAGCACAGGGTTTAAAGCCTTGTGCTTTTATTTTTTCTATAAAGTTAAAGAAGAAAATAATTAAAGGAGTAATAGCACCTAAAATTATTGCTAACTGGAAGTTTTCATATATGAAACATAAGCAGCCAATACCAATTAAATATGCTATTAAAATTATATTTTTTATAGTATTTATGGTACTCAATATTTTTCTATTTTTCAAAAGATAACATGTACCTAATAAAGCTAAAAATATATATACAATCCCAAGTATAATAATCATAATGTTATTCCTTTCAAATTATTTAGTAAAGGTAAAGATGGGCCCTATTGACTATTCCTAATAGTAGCATGCTTTGATAAAAGTGTAAATATAATAAAAAAATATAAGTTAATATATTAAATATATGTTATAATTATCTATACTTGGAAGGGTGATTTGTGGAAGGTATAGTAGTATTAACTATCTTTTTTATTGGTTTGAGTTTCTTTGTGTATGATAGTGCTAAGAAGCAAAAGAAGATAAAAAATATAGGAATTTTAGTATTTTTAATAATAGTTATAATTATTAATCTTTTAGATTATATATAATATTTAATAAGGAGTAAGACTATGGAAAAAAATACGAAAGCAAAAAAACGCTATTTACATTTTCAAAGAGGAATAATTCTATTTATAGACTTTATTGTAGCAATGCAATTACCAGATCACTATAGAAAAAATAAGGTTATATTTACATTAATTCTTATTTGTATTCTTCTTAGTGTTAGTGGAATAATTTTAGACATTATAAAAACCTCAAAGGGAAAATAGGAAATTATATTCTCAAAGGGGATTAGTTCTATTTATGGGTACTATTTTAGCAATACAGTTACCAGATTAGTATTATAGAAGTAAAGTTTTATTTACATTGAGTCTTATTTTAGTTGTTGCTAGCTTTGGGGCAGTGATTTTTAATCTTATAAGAGCTTAAAAAAAGAAGTAAGTATTTTATTATAGTAAGACCAGCTAATAATAGTCAAGTAAATTTTAAAAAATAATATTTTTTAAAAAAGGGTATAGCAAACAAACCATTTGTAAAACACGAATGGTTACAAAAAATGTAAATCAATTAAGCGGCACTATTTTGAGAAGTATTTTCTAAAAACATTTGTTTATGTATTTTAGGATTTCGTAACTCAAATGGAGTTTGGTTTCGAAGTACTGCAAAGATATAATTTATTAATTTGTGCATTATAGCAA
>NZ_FPBY01000049.1 GCF_900116755.1 Clostridium sp. DSM 8431 | reverse complement strand
TTGGAGAGAATCTACAAAAAATTTGTATAAAGATATAAAATTGAGAAAAACTTAGAATTTAATAGATTTTGTCCAATATAAAGGGGTTAATCCGACAGCATCTGGAGTTGTTTCAGAAACTATTCACAAATTACCAGAGATAGCATCGGTAGCACAACGAAATGAGATTATTAGAGACTTGGCAAGACAAAAAATGAATCAGGAAACAATAGCTGCAATGTTAGATGTGTCCCAATCAACTGTTTCTAATGTGTTGAGAAAGAAATAGATATAATACTAAAAAGAAATGAGTACGGATAAGTATACAAACAAAATTGGGAAAATAACCACGAAATTAGCAGTAGATTATAAAATGATTATGGCGGCTAGATTATTAACAATAATATTTTTTATAGTATAGCTATCCGCTAAAAATTCAAAAAACATCAGTATAATGACAATTATAGTTTGTAATATAGAGTTCGAATAATTTCAAACAGAAAAAGAAGATACATCTGAATGATCAACATCCTTCAGAAATATCTTCTTTTTGTTTAATGGAGTAAAATGTACAACCCACCTGCATAGATAAGGTGACTTGTAATATAAAAAAGTAAAATTAGTTTTCATATAGTATTGTATCCACTTTATTTTATTTTATACATTACAGTAAAAAAATAATTATATTTCCATAAAAAAATTACATAATATTCTTTTAAAAGCAGTAGTAAATAATCCTGCTGCTATTTTTTACCTTTTACTTCATATATTAACTACTTACTTAAAAACCATTTACTTACAAGCAATCAGGGATATAATGGATATTGCGGAGAGTGAGGAGATGAAAATACAGATTCAAATTGATGATAAAGTGCAGGAAGATGAAATTATTATTAGATGCAGAGAACTGACAGATGATATAAAGGATATACAAACTTTAATAAAAAATAAACTTTCAGAAAGCTTGAATCTCAGCTTTTTTAAAGAAGATAAGGAATTCTACATTCCAATAAAGGATATTTTATTTTTTCAGACAGAAGATAATGGGGTTTTTGCTCATACAAAAAAAGATATGTATGAAGTTAAATATAAGCTTTATGAATTAGAAGCCATGCTTCCAAAGAATTTTATGCGTGTATCTAAGTCTTCTATTTTAAATATTGATTATATTTATTCAATAACTAGAAGTCTTACATCATCAAGTGTGGTTGAATTTGAAAATACCTTTAAGAAGGTATATGTGTCTAGGCATTATTTTAAAGAATTAAAAGATGGTTTATTAAGAAGGAAGAATTTATAATGAAGAATAAGTTTTGGGGAGTGTTGTTAATATTAGCTGCCATTGCAGTTTTACTAAATAAGATTTTTATTTTTGAAGGTTTTAGTTTAATAAAGTTTGTGGTTACTGTACTTTTAATAAGTATTATTGTTAAGAGCATTCCAAAAAGAGAGTTTGGAGGAATACTTTTTCCAATAGCCTTTATATCTATATTATTTGATGATGAATTAGGAATAACAGCTATAACACCTTTTCCAGTACTTTTAGCAGCTGCTCTTGGAACTGCTGGTTTATCTATTATTTTTCATGATGGTAAAAAAACAATGTATATTGAAGGTAAAATAAACTTTGATTTAACTTTTGGTGGATCTGAAATATATGTACCTAAGTCTTGGAAGGTAATAAATAATGTAAGCTGTACTTTAGGTGGTGTTAGTGAAAAGAATAGAGGTACAGGAGAAGGTTCTAATG
Organism: Clostridium sp. DSM 8431; assembly: GCF_900116755.1. Taxonomy (GTDB): domain Bacteria; phylum Bacillota; class Clostridia; order Clostridiales; family Clostridiaceae; genus Clostridium. The sequence continues at coordinate 19,746 of NZ_FPBY01000049.1, read as the reverse complement.
TTTTAGAGTTAACTGGAAGAGCTACTTTTGGAGGAGTAACTATAATTTATGTTTGATTTATAAATATTTTTACAAATAGTTCTGATTTTTACTATTATTTCAAAAAAACAAACTGATATAATACAAATATGGAAAGAACAAAGGCGTTTAAACATTAAATTGTTTAAATGCCTTTTCTTGTATATGAAAAAGATGAGACAAAGATGTCTGAGTGCATAGAAGCACCAGGCATCTTTTGCACTTTATAAGAAGAAAGGATGATTTATATGGAAAGAATTAATTATTCTTCTGGTGCACCACTTGAGGAAAAGGTTGGATATTCCAGAATGATTAAAGTTGGAAATTTAGTTATGATTGGTGGTACTACTTCAGTACAACCAGATGGAAGCGTATATGGAGTAGATGATCCTTATGCACAAGCAAAGTACATTTTTGAAAAGCAAGTTAAGCTTTTAGAAAAGGCAGGAGCTACAGCTCAAAATGTTGTTAAAGTTAATGCTTTTGTTACAAATATTAAGGATTGTGCTGAAATATCAAGAGCTTATTCAGAGATATTTCATGATATAAAACCATTATTTACAGCAGTTGGCATTGCAGAGTTAAATAGACCAACACAATTATGTGAGATTGAAATGACAGCAGTTATTTCTTAAGTTTGATAGATATTTAGGGAGGCATAGAAGGATGAGCAGAATAGTAGAACACCCAGTACTAGGAACTCCTTTAAAAGGAGTGAAAGTAAAGTTTACTTTAGATGGTAAAGAAATGGAAGGATATGAAGGAGAATCAATAGCAGCAGCTTTAAAGGCAGCAGGAGTTATGGTTCATAGATATACAAAAAAACAACATAAACCAAGAGGTATATTTTGTGCTATAGGAAGATGTACAGATTGTGTAATGATTGTTGATGGGGTTCCAAATGTGAGAACATGTATAACACCATTAAAGGAAGGTATGAAGGTTCAAACACAATATGGAGTTTCAGCAAAGAAGGATACAGAAGTATAGGAGGGAGATTCATTATGAAAAGATATGATTTAATAATTGTTGGTGCAGGACCTTCTGGTCTTTCAGCAGGAATTGAAGCAGCTAAAAGAGGATTAAAGGTTGTAATCTTTGATGAAAATGAAAAACCTGGAGGACAGTTATTTAAGCAAATTCATAAGTTCTTTGGTTCTAAAAAGCTAAAGGCTAAAGTAAGAGGTTTTAAGATTGGGGAAGATCTTTTAAAGGAAGCTTCTGAAGCAGGAGTTGAGGTACAGCTTAATTCAACTGTTACAGGAATGTATATGGATAAGGAAGTCTTAGTTAAACAAGGTGACAAAATGGAACATTACAAGGCAGATGCAATAATTGTTGCTACTGGAGCTGCTGAAAATATGGTTACTTTTGAAGGCTGGACTCTTCCTGGGGTAATTGGAGCAGGAGCTGCACAAACTATGATGAATCTTCACGGAATAAAGCCTGGAGATAACATATTAATGCTTGGTTCAGGTAATGTTGGACTAGTTGTTAGTTATCAGCTTATTCAGGCAGGATGTAATGTAGTAGCTTTAGTTGATGCTGCACCTAAAATAGGAGGATATGGTGTACATGCAGCTAAGGTTGCAAGACTTGGAGTTCCTTTCTATCTATCTCATACTATTACAAAGGCAGAGGGAGAAACTTCAGTTACAGGAGTTGTTATAAGTCATGTAGATGAACATTTCAAACCTGTACCTGGAAGTGAAAAACATTTTGATGTTGATACTATATGTATGGCTGTTGGATTATCTCCAATGTCTCAGCTTTTAAAGATGGCAGGATGTGAGATGGAGGATAACCCAAAGAGAGGTGGCCAAGTTCCTAAGCTTAATGAATTTGGTGAAACTTCTATTAAGGGAGTATTTGCAGCAGGTGATGTTTCAGGAATTGAAGAAGCAAGTTCAGCTATGATTGAAGGAAGAATGGCTGGTGTATGTGCAGCATTTTCAACAGGCTTTATAGAAAAGGAAGAAAGAGATTCAGTTTTAGAAGAATTAAAATCAGATCTTGATTCCTTAAGACAAGGTATGTTTGCTCCTAAAAATAGAGGTAAAAACATTGAAAAGACTGATGAAGGAATAGATATCTCAACTAACCTTTTAAAGAAGGGCTTTGTATCTGATGATGAAATTGAAAGATTTCCAGGAATCACTCATAGAAAGGGTATTCATCCAGTAATGGAATGTACTCAAAATATACCTTGTAACCCATGTCAAGATGCATGTCCACGTCACTGCATTAAGATAGGAGAAAATATAACATCCCTTCCACAAATGAAGGAAGATGCAGTATGTACTGGATGTGGACTTTGTGTAGTTTCTTGCTCAGGCCAAGCTATCTTCTTATTAAATGAAGATTATGATGAAACTTCAGCAACAGTAACAATTCCTTATGAGTTTTTACCATTACCTAAAAAAGGTGATATAGGAACAGCACTATCTAGAAGTGGTGAAAAGTTATGTGAAGCAGAAATTTTAGAAGTAAGAAGTAGTAAAGCCTTTGACCATACAAATCTTTTAACAATGAAGGTTCCAAAGGATATGGTTATGAAAGCAAGATTCTTTAAAGCATAGGAAGGAAGGGAAAAAATATGAGTAAAGTTAATGATAGATCAAGAGACATTGGTGAATTCAAGCCAATGCCAGATGATGACATGATTATATGTAGATGTGAAGAAGTTACAAAGGGTGAAATAATAAAAGCTGTTCATGATGGCATGTTTACTATAACAGAAATAAGAAGGTATTTAAGAACAGGTATGGGACTATGCCAAGGGCAAACTTGTGCAAAATTAGTTAAAGGTATTGTGGCAAGAGAACTTAATGTGTCTTTAGCAGAATTAGAACCAGCAACAAGCAGGGCACCTATGAGATCTGTTGAAATGAGAATCTTAGGAAATGAGAAGGGAGGAAAAACTAATGAGTAAGGTTTCAGATGTAATTATTATTGGAGCAGGAGTAATAGGAAATGCTACAGCTTATTACCTTGCAAAAAAAGGAGTTAAGGTTACTATTCTTGAAGGCAGTGATCATATAGGAAATGGTGGCTCTACTAGAAATGGTGGCGGTGTAAGACAATCAGGACGTGATCCTAGAGAACTTCCTTTAGTTATGTGGGGAATTAAAAATCTATGGCCTAATCTTTCTGAAGAGCTTGGAGTAGACACTGAATATACTCAAAAGGGAAACCTTCGTCTTGGTAAAACTAAAAAGCATTTAGAAATTCTACAAGGCTTAACAGATAGAACTGTTAAATGTGGTCTTGATGTGAAAATGATAAGTGGTGATGAAGTAAGAGCTATTAATCCTTATCTTTCAGAGGAGGTTATTGGAGCTAGCTGGTGCAAAACTGATGGCCATGCAAATCCTTTAACTACTACCCTTGGATATTATAAAAAGGCTAGAGAGCTTGGAGCAAAGTTTATAACTGGGGAAAAGGTAATTGAACTAAAAAAGGTTAAGGGAAAAATAAGACAGGTTATTACTGAAAATAATACTTACGAAGCAGACAAGGTTCTTTTAGCAGCAGGATATGAAAGTAGAGCTATAGCAAAAACTGTAGGTATTGATATTCCTATGAGTGAAGTTAAACTTGAATGTCTTGTAACTGAAGCAGAAGAGGAAATGTTCCCTCAAATGCTAGGTACTGCAGAGGCAGACTTTTATGGCCATCAAACTAAACATGGTTCTTTTGTATTTGGTGGATCTACTGGCCTTGAAGGATATACTTCTGATAATGGAAAACCTATAGCAACTAGTATTGGAGCATCGTGTACCTGTCGTGGAATTATGAAGTACTTTCCAGCTTTAAGTGATACAAAGATAGTGAGAGCCTGGGCTGGATGGATTGATCAATGTGCAGATGGAGTTCCGGTTTTAGGAGAAGTACTAGAGGTTCCTGGATTATATTTAGCTTGTGCATTTTCAGGACATGGCTTTGGTATAGCACCAGCAGTTGCCTATACTTTAGCAGAACTTATAAATGGTGAAGAAACAACTCTTGATATTTCAGAGTTTAGATATGATAGATTTAAGGCTAAAATTTAGAAAGATTTAAAGAAAGGTGGTTAATAGCTATGTCAGCATATAATGATTTTTATATTGATGTTAAAAGAACATTATCTGCAATGCAACCTTTAATGGTTTTGGCAGGAGATAAGTATTATAAGAAGTCTGTTATGAAAAATGGAATTTCACATTTTTATAGATATAAGGTTTCTCAGAAAATAAACAAAAATGTGGTAGTTGTACCTGATGGTTCTATAGATATTTTATTTAGTGTTAATTCTGAAAATCCTAAGGCTGTATGCTATGGCTCTCCTTTAAATCTTACAGATATAAATTATGTACCTTTTGTTAAAGAAAACAAAGAAATTTTTGGAGTAAGGTTTTTTCCTGGTAGTACTGCTTTTCCATCACAAAAGAAAATGGCTGATTTCACAAATAAGTCAGTAGATTTATCTTCTATTCTTGAAAAAGATGATGATTTTAATGAAGAGATAAGAATCTTTACTACTAGATATTTAGAATATTACAGAAAACAAGTTATTAAAGAAAAGGAAAGTAATTTATATGAGTTTACTCTTAAAGAAATAATTAATAGCAAAGGAAAGATAAAAGTTGATGAAATAAGTGAAAAATCAGGTTATTCATCTAGATATATAAACAAGCTTTTTAATGAGTACTTTGGAATGTCACCTAAGCTCTTTTGCAAAATAGTAAGATTTCAAAATGTGCTTAAGGCTGTTACTTTAGATGAAAAAATTATAGATATAGCTGATAGCTTTGGCTTTTGTGATCAATCTCATTTAGGAAAGGAATTTAAAGCTTTTATAGGTACTTCCCCTAAGAGGCTTAATGAAATTCTTAAAACTGAAGATTATCAAAAAAGACTTTGCATAGTTGAATAAAGGAGGAAATTTTATGGAATTATCAAGAGTTGAAATTATAGCAAGTGAAGCAAAAGTTATTGAATTAAAAGATTCTTTATCAAGGTTTGGTATAACAGGTATGACAGTATTTCAAGTTTTAGGCTGTGGAGTTCAAAATGGAACTTTAGAGTATGAAATAGATACTTATGAAACTCCAAACCTTCTTCCAAAACAAATGGTAATGCTTATTTTACCTACTAAAGATCTTGAAAGGTTTATTAAATTTGTTAAAGAAGAACTTTACACAGGCCATATAGGTGATGGAAAGATCTTTATATCAGATATATCAAATGTAATCAGAGTTAGAACTGGTGAAGAGGGATATGATGCAGTAACAGGAAAGAAATAATTTAAGGGGTGATTGTTATGGAAGAAAAGAAATTAGGGCTTCCAAGTGTAATAGCTACGGGGGTTGGACTTATAGTTGCTACTAGTTGTTTACTATCTTTAGGACAAGGAGCCTCAGCTCTAGGTACACCTTTTATAATTTCAATGGTCATTGCATGTATATTAAATATACTAACAGCCCTTTCAATATCAGAGCTTAATGCGTTAATGCCAAATTTAACAGGAGGTCTTGCTCAGTATACCTTAGCATGTTTAGGACCTTTTGTAACATTAATAGCCATGGTAGGAGGATATCTTGCCTGTAACACCATGATATCAAGTGCAGAGTGTGCAATGTTTGGTAATACTTTAAAAAGTGTACTTCCACAAGTAAATATACCATCTAGCACATATTGTATAGTTCTCCTTATTGTATTAATTTTAATTAACCTACGTGGTGTAGATATGTTTGCAAAGATTCAAGACTTTGTAGCATATGGCTTAATAGCTTCCTTATTTATCATGGCAGTTTTAGGATGCATAAAAATTGGTACTTGAAGTGTAGTTACTCAAGAAGCAGTTCTTACATCAGATTTTAAAGATGTTACATCCTTTTGTGGCCTGGCATTCTTCTTATTTATTGGATGTGAATATGTAATACCTATTTCAAATAAAGTTAAGAATGCTAGAAAAAATGTACCTTTAGGCATGATATTAAGCCTACTTATAATATGTGGTATTCAAGCTCTATTAATTATAGGTTTTAAAAATTATACATTATGGGGAGACTTAGCAGAAAGTACAACACCTCATGTTCTATATGGTGAGGCTATCTTAGGTAAGGCTGGAGTTGTATGGATGGCTATAGTTTCAATATTAGCAGTAACAAGCAGCGTAAATACAGTAATCTCAGCCCTAGCTTATATTGCAGCAGGTATGGCTAAAATAAGACTTTTACCTTCTGTATTTATGAAAACTAATAAGTATGGAGCTCCCTTTGTAGGAATCTTCACAATAGGCGGCATTATGATACTAATTAATGCAACTGGTCTTTCAACATCAGAGCAATTATCCTTTTTAATACTTACTGGATGCGTATTCTGGATGGTTGCTTATGTAGTTTCACATATTAATGTTTTAATACTTAGAAAAAGATTACCAAAGGCACCAAGAACCTTTAAAGCACCAGGTGGCATAACTGTTCCTGTGCTAGGAATTATAGGTACCTTGTGGATGATATACAATATTGATTCTAACCCAGATACAAGACTTAAAATTTATAAAGTTTGTTTAGTTATTTTAGCAGTACTAGCTGTATATGCCTTCCTATGGATAAAGCTTGTACTAAAACGTAAAATGTTTAAGCCAATACCTTTAGAAGAGGTTATGGCAATGGAAAATGAATTATATCAAGTTTATCGTAATCCTAAAAAGAAGGCTGCCTATGAACTTGCAAGAGGTTAAAGAGAAAGAAAGGAAGTAGAAAATTATGAGTTATCCAAATGTAGATTTATTATATTTAAATGAAGAAGATATGATTAAGGCAGGAGTTACAGATGTAGTTAAATGTACAGACTGCATGGAAAATGTGTTAAAGCTTTTAGATAAGGGAGACTATAGAATGGGAGGAGAAAATGGAAACTCTCATGGATGTATGGTTACTTTCCCTGATGAGCCAGAATTTGAAGGTATGCCTAAAAATGGACCTGATAGAAGATTTATGGCTATGCCAGCTTATTTAGGTGGTAAGTTTAAAAGAGCAGGTATGAAGTGGTATGGTTCTAATGTAGAAAACAGAGAAAAAGGAATTCCACGTTCAATCCTTATGATGATGCTAAATGACAAAGATACAGGAGCTCCTTTAAGTTTAATGTCAGCAAACCTTGTAAGTGCTTATAGAACAGCAGCCATTCCTGGAGTTGGAGTTAAACATTTAGCTGTTAAAGATGCCAAGGTTCTTGGAATTGTAGGACCTGGAGTTATTAACACTATTACAATAAAGACCTTTGCAGCTTTAAGACCAAGCCTTGATACCTTAAAGATTAAGGGAAGAGGAAGAGCTTCAATAGATAGATGTATAGAATTTGTGAAAAAGGAATGTTCTCAATTTAAAAATATAATTGTATGTGATACTTTAGAAGAATGTATTAGAGACAGTGACATCCTAAGCTTTGCAATTTCTACACCAAAACCAGGAGAAGCTTATCCAATAGTTAAAACTGAATGGATTAAGAAAGGAGCATTATTCTGCTGCCCAGGTGCTATAGATTTTGAAAATGAATTCTTAGCTCATGATGCAAAACTTGTAGTTGATAATACAAAATTATATGAAGCATGGGCTGAAGAATATCCATATCCAACTTTTAAAACTATCTGTATCCTAGGATCTAAGTTTACTGATCTTTGCCATGATGGATTAATGACTAAAGAAAGAATAACTGACCTGGGAGCAATTTTAAATGGAGAAGCAGAAGGTAGAAAGAATGATGAAGAAGTTATTATCTACTCAGTTGGAGGAATGCCTGTTGAAGATGTTGCATGGGGAAGCGAAGTTTATGACTATGCTTTAGAACATGGAATAGGAACTAAGTTAAATCTTTGGGAAAAGCCTTTCCTATACTAATAAATTATATAAATATCCTACTTATTAATAGATAAAAAACCTACTTATTGAGAAGTGGACAAACCTTGCAAAGAGGGGTGTCTGCTTCTTTTCATGTGAATAAACTAAAGGTAGAGCTATCAAAAATTCTAAGTTTTTCAAATATTTTAAAAATATATATAGGAATAAATGTTGAAAAATGTTATAATTGTAATATAATTTTTTGCTTTAAAGGCGGTGTATTGAATTGAATAGAGAAGAAAAAGCAAAGTATGATAATGAAATAAGCAATAAATTTGTGGCAGGAACTAATTATGATGATAGTGAACTTGAAGCTTTAAGCATTTAAGATTTAGCTGTATTACTTAACAGTGCAAACTATGCTTTAGTAAATAGAATAGTTGAAGATGCTGAGGAAAGAATGCCAAATCTTATTCAAAAGTTTCTTAGAATACTTATACAAAAGGTCAGAACAATAGAAAAATTTTATGTTGTAATCGATAACAGCACAGGTTTTCCTTTTATAGATGAACATGCAGATGATTGTATATGGTTATTTTCAACTGAACAATATGCAAATGATGCAGTAGAACACTATGCTGAAAGCTACAGAAACTTTAGGGTACAACCTATAGAAAATAAGGATTTAGGCAATTTTGCAGAAGACTTATATTTAAATGGAATCTATGGAGTTTATATAGACAATGGTTATGCAAGCTGCATATTAAAGAAGGAAGATCTTTTCCCAATACAAATGGAAGAAGGAAAAGAAGATCCTATAATGAATCCTGACTTTATGCTTGCACATTTAGAAATGGTTCAGGAAGCTTCTTGGAAGGTTGATTATGAAGAAAGACCAACTATTTTAAAGAGCTTAGAAAAGGAAGTTGCAAAACAAATCCTTAATGCAGAGTTCTTAGTTCCAGTTAATGCTTCAGAAGTTGAAGAGGGAACAGTGGAAAATGCTAAGCTAGATATACCTTGCTTAGAAGGTAAGGATGGACGTGAAGCAATACCAGTATTTACTGACTGGAAACAATTTAAGTTTGCTTATTCTGGAGATGATTATAAGGGACTACTTATTACTTATGATCATATAGCTAACTTCATTAAGGATGGCAAGCCTGTTGTTATTAATGTGGGTAGTTGTTTCTTGGAGCTTAATGAGAATAATATTAAGGGAATTGAAGCTATTGCTAATGAGGAATAATAAAGAGATTTTTAAAATAATATTACAATCTTAAATGATAGACATCCTTTGAGTGAGGGTGTCCATTATTTTTTTAATGATGGAAAATGTTTTGTGAAAGAAATAGTGAGAATTGTGTTGTACTTAATAAAGGTTTATCCCTTCAAGAAAGTGCAGCAACCAGTACAGAAATGCAGATGAATGAAAATAAAATAACTAATGCTGATGAAATATGCAAACTCTTTGTAGTACCTCCAACAATGCTTGAAGGATATGGAAAAGCTAATGATAATGACTATGAAAAGTTTATAAAGCTTGCAATATTACCACTTTTAAGAGTAATACTTGCAGCACTTAATAAGGGCTTTCTTCTTGAAAGGAAAAGAGTTCTTTTTATTTTGGTTTTGATGTTAAGGAGCTTTTAAAAGGTGATATAGAAAAGAGATTTAGAGCCTATGAGATAGGTATTAAGAATAAGATACTTACTATGATGTGAGATATGAAGAGGATAGAGAGCTTATTGAAGCTTTTAATGACACAGTAGTTTTAGGACTTAATGATGTTCTTTATAATACTAAGACAGGGACTATTTAAACACCTAATACTGATAAAACAAGTTCTATGAAGGGAGGTGAAAGGGAAAATGAGAGTAGAAATAAGGAATGATAGTATTCTTATTAATGGTTATGTAAATGCAGTAGGAATAGATAGTAAGCCTATACCTTATATTAATGGAGAGTTTATTGAACAGATAGAACCAAAAACTTTTGATAAGGTTTTCAATAAAGCTGATAATATAAATCTTTTTATTAAATCATGATGAAAATAAGAAACTTGGTTCAACTAAAGAAGGTAATCTAGAATTATTTGAAGATAATATTGGTCTTAGAGCTATTTGTACTATTACTGATAGAGATGTAATTGAAAAAGCTAAGAAAGGTAAACTTAGAGGGTGGAGCTTTGGGTTTGCTGTTAATAAGGATAGGTGGGAGGATATACTAATAAAGGTTATCAAAGAAGATATGTTGAGGATTTAGAACTTTTTGAAATTTCTATTTTGGATAATAGGAAAAGTCCTGCTTATGCTGGGACTTCGATTGAAATGAGAGATGATAAGGAAAGTGTCAGCGAGTGTAGAAGTTATTATAGGAAGCTAAGATATGTTAATAAATATAAAAATATGGTTAACTATAGAAATTATGAAAAAGAAATAAAAAGATTAAATAATAATTAATTTAAATTCAATTATAAAAAAGAGAACCTTATTAGGAACTCTTTGTGGAACTATTATATAACTTATTTTGATTTAAAAATTAAATTTAACTTTTTAAGTAATAATTTAAAGGTATTTCTGGGATTTTAGGCATTTACAGTATAATATTTAGTGTATGATTCACCACCATCAGTAGTTGTTACTGTAACTTCAGCATAACTTATTCCAGGTAAACTTACTTCAAAAGTTGGTGCTGAAAAAGGTGAAACATTGTATTCACTAAAAGTTCTATTAATTTGAAGTCTGCCATCTCTGTATGCTTTTATATTAACAACCATACTATCCAGTGAATCTACAGCTACATTACGAACAGCTACTTTTACTGTACTACCAGATATTCTACAGTTTACAGTTATATAATTTGTAAGGATGTTAACTCCTAAACGACTAGATAAATTGAGATTACTAGGTGAATTAGAATTGTATGGTGAGTTAAAATAAATTACATCATTAACAACATTATTAGATGTTGTAACTTTTGTATTAGAATTTTCTGTAGCACTAACATTAGTACTAAATCCAACAGATATTAATAATAGAATAGAAAAAATAATAGAAATAAATTTTTGTGTTAATTTTTTCAAAACAAAATCTCTCCTTTTTATGTTTATTATGTTATATAATAGAAGTATATTAATATATTACCACAATTTTACAAAAAAGAAAGGTGAGGATTAATGTGGCGAAGTTTATAGATGAATTATTTATAATATTGAGCAAGCAACTAGTTGATATTCATGAAAAGGGGCTATGCGAATCTAATAGTTTGGTTACTAAAAATAAAATAGTAGATGATTTCCTAAAACTTGCATTAGATATGTCCAAACAAGGATATAGACCTGAGATTATAGATGCAGAACTCTCATTCAATATTTCTAGACATATATTAAATAATGATATTGATGAAGTTCCATTACATGCAATGGAAATAATAAAAAACACTTTACAAGCAATAATATCTATTGACTACTCATTTTTGGTGTCGTATTCAAGATATTTATGCTCTGATGAGGTAAAGCATGAAATACAATATAATATTTTTAATGTTTTTAGTGATATAGAAAATGAAAAAGGATTACTATTTAAAAATTCTATTATTGATATAATGCCTAGAAGTGGTAAAGATAGGGTATAGAATAATTATAACTTATGGTAAGTAAAATGAATTGGAAAGGGGCTAGATTAAGTTCTAGTTCTTTTCTTTTACTTAAAATTAATTAAAAGGAGGACATTAAATGTCAAAAACACTAAGAAAAATGAAAAGAATAGAATACAGAGCCTTACCAGATGAAACAAAAGGCTTAGAAGAAAAAAGAAATGATTTATTAGAAGAAATGAAGGGAATAGTTAATAAAGCAAAGTCAGAAGTTAGAGCTTTAACAGAAGAGGAAGCCACACGTTTTGATTAAATAAAAACTGAAATTGAAGCAATAGATAAAACTATAGAAAAGTAAGAAGAAACAGATCATTAGCTAATAAGAAAACAATTAAGAAAGAAAAGAAGAAGGAAGAAAGAACTCAAGAATAGATTAATAATGAAGAGCTTGGAAGTATTTTTAAAGAAGAAAGAGAAGCAGCATCTGCTATGAATACTGGAACTAATGAAAAGGTGACCATGTTATTAATAAAGAACTATCCAAAGAAATTATAGAGGAACTTAAAAATAGAAGTGATGTTTATAAATTCTTCAATGGTACAACGGTAAAATGAAATTATAAAATTCCTAAAAAGACTTCTTCAGGAAAGGCAGAATGGGTTGATGAAAATCCAGATAGTGATCCTATCTCAACTATTCCTAAGTTGGAATTCATAGAGCTTGGTCAAAATAGACTTTATAGAGAATCAGCTATCACAAAGAGTATAGTAAATGTGGAAAAGTCAGATTTACAAGGATTTATTAAAGAAGGTTAAGTGGTTTATGAATTCTGAAACTTTCTTAGATATAGATTTATTAAAAGATAATATGGGGAGAGGTTTATTACAGCCTAATCCAACTTCAAAAATTGATTATATATTATTAGTTTTTCCAGTTGTTTTAACTGACGCATTAAAGATATCTGAAGATTCAGGAAATAACTGCCTAATAGTTTTAGCAACACCTGCAGCTTATCACACTAATACTCAGAGCCAATTAGCTATGTATGTTTATACTGACTCAACCTTTACAAGAAAAGGCCTTATAGGATATGGAGCTGATTTATATTAAAAAAGTTTCTATATTAAGTCAAGAATAGTTAAATAAAATAAGACAAGCTTCAGCTTGGTATAAATAAAATAAAAAATTGTTTTTGACTAAATTTTGTTGTGTTTTTATATAAAATTATTATATAAAATATTGACCTTTTGTAATATTTGGTATAAAATTCTAAACAAGTTTACAAAACTAATATATAAATAAAAGTAAAGAAGAATAGAAAGATGGAAATAATTAATACTAAAAATTTTGAAAAAGAAAATTTAAATGAAGAAGTTGGTGGAGCTGTAGCTTGTGTTGTTGGATGCGGATCATTTTGTGTATTAGGATGGGCTGGCGGTGTTATGTTCATGGCCTCAGTAGCAACAATAGCTTAGAAAGGAGATTTGACATGAAAATATTAAATAATAATGAAAATGATATTAAAAATGAAGAAGTTGGTGGAGATATTGCTTGCTTTATGGGGTGTGCAGGATCTTGTCTAATATTTGCAGGAGCAGTTTCTGCATTAGGAGCAGTAACTTCATTTATATAAAAATATATGGAGTCATCAAGTAATCTTGATGACTTCATAATAATTTTAAAATATTATAAATATTAAAACATCAGGAGGAATAAATGCTTAAGCTGGCAGAAATTGTTGAATTTAAGACTAAGAATCAAGAGTACGTTTATGACTCTATAACAAGTAGGGTTATAAATACTACAGAAGTTCAAACTTTTTTAATAAAGAATTTTTTTAGTGAAGAAAATAACTATATAAGTATAAAAAATAAGTTTGATATTACAGAGAAATAGTATAATCAAATTAGATCATACATTAGTTCATTAATATATAAATATAATATGTTTTATTATGAAGAAGGAAAAGATATTAAGAATGAACTTATAGTTAATGAGTTAAAAGAATTAACGTATGATTCCCCTTTATCTCAATTAATATTAATTATGACAGATAATTGTAATTTGAAATGTGAATATTGCATATATTCTGATAAATATCCTAAAGATATAGAGTATTCTCGTAGAAAGATGGATTTTAATACTGCAAAATTATCTATAGATAAGTATTTTGAATTACATAAAGAAAGAAAAAAGCATGGATTAAATAAAAGTGCTAATGTAAGTTTTTATGGTGGTGAGCCACTATTAAATTTTGATTTAATAAAAAAATCAGTAGAATATATAAAAAATAGAGCCAGAAACAATATTTTATATTACAACAAATGGTACGATAATGAATGATGAAATTGCAAGATTCTTTGCAACTAATAATTTTATAGTGACTTTTAGTTTAGATGGATATAAGGAAAATCACGATAGAAATAGAATTTTTATTGATAGAAGAAAGTCCTTTGATACTGTTATTAAGAATATAAAAAAACTTAAGGCAGTAAAAAATGAATTGGGAGATAATAACCCGATATCTTTTAATTGTTGCTTTGATTTATATACTGATTTGGAGAAAGTAGTATATTTCTTTGAAGAAAATTATCATGAATTTGCTCCATTTTTTATAACCTATGCACCTATAAAAAAGGTTGATACAACTTATTATGAATGGTGTGATAAAAGATATTTAAATGATGCTGAATTTAAAAAGGGTACACTGTATGAAAGTAAAAGAAAATTAGAAAATAAGTTATTTTATAAAAATGAATTTAGCACTGAATTTAAAGAAGTAGCTGCTTCTTTATTTTTAGGAGAATTAACTTTCTATATAAGGAACAAAAATCATAATATTGGGATTCTCAGAAATAGTTGTTTGCCATTATCTAAAATGACAGTAACACCAGATGGAAAAATAGTTTTATGTGAAAAAATGTGTGAAAAGTTTCCTGTTGGACATGTTAATGAAGGTATAGACTGGAATAAATTGTGCGATATAACAAATGCTTTGATAAGATTTTTTAATTCAGATAAATGTAGAAAGTGTAAGGTTAGAGCTATGTGCGAGGCTTGTTTTATGTATTTAGATAGTAATGGAATGATAAGTGAAGATTTTTGTAATAAGAAAATTACTAATTTTGAAAAAGAATTGGAACACCATTATAAATTATATGAGGATAGAGTAAATATATTGGATGTTCTAAAGGATAATAGGGATAATATTTTGAAAGTTCAGGAGGTATCTAAATAATGAAGTATTTTAGATTATATCCAACAGTTAAATTAGTGAGTACATGCAAAAATTCATGCTTATATGATTTTGTTAATGGATTAATGATTAAACTTGATGATAAAACTAATCAATTATTGAATAATTATAGTAATGGTATAGATGAAACTGATGAAAGTATAAATATATTAAACAAGCTAGAGGAATTAGGATTGGGATTTTATACAGATACTATAAAATTTCAAGAGGATTTCGAAAATACTGATATTGAGCTTAGAAAGGTTATTATGCCTAGTAACAATACAATTCAAAAAGTTTTTATAGAACTTGGAAGTGAATGTAATCTTGTGTATAATTTGTAATAGGGATGATAATTTATATAGAAAAACTGGGTGTAAAAAGTGGCCAAGATATGAAAAAAAGTTAAATATGGATCATTGGGATGAAATTTTAAATGATTTATCTAAATTAAAGAGTAATCAGTTATGTTTTATTGGAGGAAATCCTCTATTAAGAATTGAAAGAGTTAATGAGATAATTGAAGTGAGTAAAAAGTATGGATTTAATACATTTGTTATATATTCTAATGGAACAATAATAGATGATAATGTTATAAAAATATTAAAAGAGAATAACATAATTTTAAGCATACAAATATTATCGTTTAATCCTAATACATTATTGAAGTTAGGATTAGATCCACAAATAGAAAAAGAAATAAAAAATAATATAGAGCGATTAATAGAAGCACAAGTTAATTTTGTAGTTCAAATATTGGTTAATAGATATAATGAAGATGAAATTGATGATATAAGAAATATATTAAAGAATGAGTATAATATTAGTAATATAGTAGTGGATTTTATCTACAAAAAACCAGAGAATACATATTATTCTGAAAAATATCTAAATAATATGTATACAAAAACATTTACAAAGGTTAGTAAAGAAAAGTTTAATGCATTGCAGATGTGGAACTCATGTTTTAAAGGACAATTATCAATAAGAGAAGATGGTGAAATATTAATTTGTCCAATGATGAGAAAAAGTTTTGGAAACGTATTAAAAAATAAGATTTATGAGATATTGAGAGAAAAAGAATATAACGAATATGTAAATATGTCCAGAAGTACAATAGGTAAGTGTAAAGAATGCGCGTATCAATATAATTGTGTTGACTGTAGAGCGATAGAATCAGCAGCAACAGGCGATATATATGGTTTAGAATATTGTAATATAAAGGATTGATTTATGAAATATTTAAATTTATATAATGAGGTTAAAAATATAATTAGTGATAATTATATATTTTTGGATAATCAAAAATATATATGGATAAATAGAGTAAAATGTTTAGAAGAAAATTTAAACGATTTTAAAGATGAATATTCTTTAATAGAAGAGTTATTACTAACATTAAAAGATCCTCATACAAAATATGTTAAGTTAAATAAAGATAATGAAGTGTACGATATAGATTGTACTTGGGTAGAAGAAAGTCTAATAATTATGCCTAATATTTTTAGATATAAAAATAATATTGTTGGGGGTAAGATATTAGCAGTTAACGATATCGATATAGATGATATTATTAAAACAGTTGAAGAAAAATTGAAAGGATTTCCAAAATCAGTAATAAAAGAAGAAGTTATAAAATACATAAAAACAGGATTAAACACTGAAGTAATTTATGTGAAAGTAAATAAAAATGATAATATTAAAATAGAAGAAATAAAAAGAATTTCAATAGATGAAATCAAGAAAAATTTCACAAAAGAATTAAAGGAGATTCAATATAATAGCAAGCCAATATTTGTAAAAGAAATAGAAAATAATATTTTATTAATTAAGATATTTTCTTTTAGAATTCAAGGATTATTAGAGTATATTTTAAATAAAAGTGATTTGATAAAGAAAAATAAAGTATTAATTTTCGATATTAGAAATAATAGGGGTGGATTTATAAAAGAAACTAAAAGAATAGTGTCTTCAATAATTGAAAAAGATGTAGAGTTAGATTACAAAATATTATCAAATGAGGGATTGAACAATAAAAATGAGAAAATAGAGGAAGAACACAATGCTATTTTTTCTGATAAAGATATTTATATAGTTTGTGATGAGTATACAATGAGTTCAGCTGAATTTATTTTTTTAAGTGGCTTAAAAAAAGGCTATAAAAATCTTAAGGTAATAGGAAATTGTACAGCAGGTGTATCTGGACAAGCTAAGTTATTTTTGTTAAGTTCTGGTGATATTCTTCAAGTTACTATAAAAAAATATTTAGATAAAAAAAATAGAGAAATTAACAAAGGGTATACTCCAGATATAATTGTTAAATTAGATACAGAGGATTATGTTAATAATAATGATAAAGTTATTGAAACAATAAAATTAATGTATGAATTATAGTGCTGAACTAGAGGTGAACTTTGTTTTTTATAGATAATAGGAGGATAAGTATGGATGAGAAAATATTGGAAATAAAAAAACTTAATAAATCATATGGGGAAAAATTCAGCATTGAAGATTTAAATTTAACAATTAAGAAAGGAGAAATAGTTGGAATAATTGGAGCTAATGGTGCAGGAAAATCAACTATGATAAAGTCTATATTAAATATAATAAATATAGATTCTGGAATGGTTCTCTTTAGTGGTAAGGAAATGAAATCTAATGAAGAAGAGATTAAACAAAAGATTGGTTATGTAGGAGATAATAATAAATTTTATAATGATATAACTCTTAAATCAATATACAAATTTGTTAAGGAGTCGTATAAACAAAACTGGAATGATGAATATTTTTATATTCTTATTAATGATATTTTCAAGTTAGACATGAAGAAAAAGGTCAAGGAATTATCTAAGGGAATGTTGGTAAAATACATGATAGCCCTAGCTTTATCTCATAATCCTGAATTATTAATTTTGGATGAGCCTACATCTGGATTGGATCCAATTATTAGAGAAGAAGTAATAAAAATATTGTTTAATATAAATAAAGAAAAGAACATAACAATACTTATGTCATCCCATATATTAGAGTATATAGAATCTATTTGTAATAGAATAATATATATCGATTCCGGTGAAGTAATATTAGATATCTGTAAAGAGGATGCGGCTAATACATATAAAAGAATAAAGCAATATAAGCTAGATGATAGTGAAAAGAAATTGTTTGATGAATTTGCAGTACTAAATAATGAAAATTATTTATTTGATATTAATTTATTTAACAAAGAAGTTATAAATAAATCTAAATTCCAGCCTATGTTTGAAAGAGCATCATTAATTGAAATATTAATAGTCTTAAAAGAAAGGAAAAATATATAGATGTTTACTTTATTAAAGAAAGATATTTATTTTTGTAGCAAGTATATAGGAATAACTGTTGTTTTTTGTATTTTATCACCAATTTTGTTGGTGATTGATGGTGATAATTTATATCAATTATTAAGTTTCTACATTCCAATGGTAGCATTAGGAGTGATTATTGGAAAGATATGTTACATAGAAGACTCTGATGAGGTTAAAATGTTTTTAAGATCATTACCTTATAAAAGAAGTCATATAATAATATGTAAGTATTTAGAAGTACTAATTTTAAATGTTATATCAATATTATATGTAAGTATAGTACAAAGAATATTAGAAAAATCCTCTGATTTTGGATATATTCTTGAAATAAACCTCTTGGTTGGAGCATTCTTTATGTTTTATTATTCAATTTATTTATTTCTATATTTTAAGAAAAACTATCATACTGCACAAAATACTATGTATATAGTATTAGCAATAATATTTGTATGTGTATTCATATCTAATAGAAATATGATATCTAAGTATGATTTTACAAACTTTTTTAATATTTTTACAGTAGGAGTAATTTATTTATTATCGCTAATGATAAATTATATTAGCATGAATATTGTAATTAAGGGAGAAAATTAATATGAGTATTAAAAAGTATTCATTAAAATTTGAAATTATATTAATTTTTATAGGAATGTTTATATTTAATTTGGGATATTTTTTTAATCATTTAAAAAGTAATGAGTATTCTGATATTATGAACATGATAGAATCAGTAGATTTAAGCTATCCTATATTGTATTTCATTGTATCAATAATTATTATTATATATAGAATATATACAGATAAGTACAAAAGAAATAGTAAATAAAATTTATATACAATAGTTTTTTAGTTATCCTAGATTAGGAAGCTTTGAAACAGAGGTTTTAACATGGGGACAATGTAGATGTGCATGGTTGGAAAATAAATAATTCAGGAAACTTAATAGAATCAAAATATATAAAATGAGAAAATAGGTATATTAGATTAAGTACATTAAGATATAATTTGTTATTGTTAATGCTTTATCAACGCCGATAAAATTTTATAAAAAGACATAAATGAAACTAAGAGTGAATAAAAATTATGCTATCTTTGAAAAGTAAGTAATATCAATGCTTTAAAAAGATTGTATATGTTTTTAAATGTTTATAAATTTTATGGTCATTTATAAGGGTAACAATCCAACGGTAGGATGCACAGTAGCAGTTACTGATGAATAAGAAATGAATAAATTAATAGTATATTTAAAAGGTTTTAGAGCATTTATATATTTGACTATATTATGGACTGGCTATTAGTTAGTTAAGAGATAGCACACGTGTTTAACACATACTAAAAGCGGTTCTTTCCAATGTTAGTTGAATATCATTAGTATATAACATCATACTTTTAAACTTTCCAATTTAATAACTTTCATTCTCAAAGTTGAGCCTGTAAATAATTTTGTGTATTCTTATCTTTTTCTTAGAAATAATCAAAATTATTGAATCTTATTTATTAAACAATTTTGTCTGAAATTGTAACAAAATTTTTGTTATCTATATTGTATATTATACCCAAAGTATGGCTATAATATACAATACGGCAAATATTTATTAGGACTTTTTGTTAAGATTTTCTTAACTATAGAGTCCTTTTATTATGCATTTTTTTCAAGAATATCACTAAATAGTATATTTAATTGATTAACCACTAAATCCCACTCTGCATAGCTTCTGGTCCATTT
>NZ_FPBY01000295.1 GCF_900116755.1 Clostridium sp. DSM 8431 | reverse complement strand
GACAAATCTATAAATCTCTATTTCTGAAATTTGTTATTTTTTAGTACACTTTTCTAAGGTTTTATAACATTTTTGTAACTGTTACTTAACCTCCTCATCTTCTTCATTATTACAATTATGATGATGTACATCTAAAACCATTGGGATATTTAGTGTTTTACATAAATTCAAAGTTTCTTTTGCTGTATATATTTTATCGTCATTTTCTATTATTAATTTTTCCTTTATACTCTCAGGATATTTATTAAAGTTTTCTATAAATCTTTTTAATCCTTCTTCCTTTCCTATAGTTGCTCCTCCAACATGAATAACCATTTTGGCTTTATGGCTATAATGTATCTTTTCAAAGAAATCAATTTGATGTAGTAGATTTTTTTTAGTTGTTTCTACTACATCTGGATTTGTACTGTTTATTACATTAAAATGATCTGGATGAGTATCTACTCTCATGTCTGATTCTCTAATAAGCTTTCCTATATAGTCAAAATCCTTTTTAAATCTTTCAAAATAATTATAATATGGAACTTCTAAATGAGTAGCTAAAGGAATAAGATTAGAAGTTATTCTGTAAAAATGTATATTATTTTCAATATTATATTTTAATATAGATTCTAAGTCATTTACATTTGATAATAATACTTTATTAAGTTTTTCAAGCCTTGCTTCTTCAGTTGTAAGCTTATTATAATTAGAAAAAGTAACAGTGCTTGAAGCTGTAACTTTCTTTCCAAGTTTTTTAGAAATTGCTACATATCCTAATCTAACCTTCATATTTTCCTCTCCTTTCATTATGTTTTTAGTTTTTTCATAGTATAATCTAAATATGTTACTATTTTTCTGGCAAAAATTATTTATATAGCTATCTTTTGCTTTATGATGTATAATATCTATAATAATTTTTGAAGGAGGCTGTCAAATACATGAAAAAAGCACTTATCACTTTGTTATTATCCACAAGTCTTTTATTTTTAATTGGATGTGGTAATACTTCTAAAGAAGAAAATAATTCAGTTTCTTCAAATGGGACAACTGAAAGTAGTAGTTCCAAAACTGATAATAGCGAAAAAAATTCTAATGATGATAATACAAAAGAAAAGAATGATAATGTAAAAGAAGAAGATGCAAAAAATGATAAAGATACTACTGAATCTTCTACACGATCTGACTCTAATAAAGAAGAATCTAAAGAAATACCTTTAACTATTTACTATCCTAATGACACAGCTGATGGATTAAATAATAAAACTGTAACAATAAATCATTTAACTGCTTACAGCATTATAAATGCATTAGCTGAAAATAAGGTAGTTCCATCTGGAACAACAGCCTTAAAATTTGATTCATCAAATAAAATAGGATATCTTGATGTATCCTCTAATATATATAATGGTAATTATGGTACTACTGAAGAACAACTTATGCTAGATTCAATAAAAGAAACTTTCCTTAAAGCATTTAATTTAGAAAAGATAAAATTAACTGTTAATGGTAGTCCATATAGTGGTCCGCACTTAGATTTTTCAGCTGACCAATATCTATAATTTAATGTTTTGTTAGCTACAAAAAAAAATGCATTTGAATACTTAAAAATCATTCAAATGCATCTTCTTTCTACTAAGTACTTACATAAAAAATTATTTACTTATTACTTCTCTTAAATTTTCACTAAGCTTACTTATTTCATTTATCTCGTTTAATAATTCCAAAAGCTTTTCGCTTTGCTCTTCAGATATAGAAAGAGATTTTTCTGCAGATTCAGATTGATTTTTAGCAATATCTGATACATCTTTACTCTTATCAACAGCCTTTATAATTAACTCTCTAACTATTTCTATAGATTCAGTACTATTTTCCATATTAGATTCAATTACCTTAAAGGCTTCTTCTAAAGAACCAAAAACTTCAGATACTTCATAAACAGTATCCACTGCTACTCAAAATATGGACAATTATACCCATATCGAGATTTTTCCTTATTCATCGTGTCCTATTTTGTA
>NZ_FPBY01000026.1 GCF_900116755.1 Clostridium sp. DSM 8431 | reverse complement strand
CCATAAAATTTTAGATGCTATAAGAGAAAACTATAAGTGTTTAAATCTACATGACAAAATAGAATGTGACGAAACTTTTTTTCAAGAATCCTTTAAAGGAAATCATTCAAGGGATGGTTTTGCTATGCCTAGAAAAGCTCATAAAAGGGGAGGCGAGTCGAAACTTAGAGGAATTTCAAAAGAAAAGGTATGTGTTTTAACTGCTTTAGATTATAACAATGATTTTTATGTTGCTCCAATTGCCATGGGAAAGCCATCAAGCAATGATCTTATAAGAAGTGTAGGTAAAATAATTAATCCTAAAAGTATTTTTATAACTGATAGTTTATATTCATACAAAACTTTGTATTCCTATTACAAACTTAATCATATAGCCATTCCAAAGGGAAAGCATAGTTTCAAAGGATTTAACATCCAAAGAATAAATAGTGTTCATAGCAACATAAAAAGATTTATTTCAGTTTATAGAGGTGTTTCCACTAAATACTTGGCTAATTATTTATCCTTATTTAAATATATTTTTGATAAAGTTCAGGAATACCCATTGTTTATAAGGGGTGAACATCCTTATAAAAATACGAATTTTAAAGGCCGTCCACCTATATTTGAATAGCTAGTTTTATTTATCACTATATTTCATAATTGAGCCAACAAAAAAACACACCCCTTATATTAAGGAGTGCGTTTTTTCTATTAGCCTCTTTGATCTATCATACTCTTAACTTTCATAAGTCTTGTAGTAGCAGATCTTTCATTTTCATCAAGTCTCATTCTGATATACTTGATAGTTTCTTGAAGTTGAGGAATTGTCATGTACTCAAGAGCGTTAACTCTTCTTCTTGTACTTTCAATTTCATCAGCCATAAGCTGGCATGATTTTTCAACTTCAGCTAATTCTAAAAGTTGTGGTAATATACCGTATAATTTTGAAAGTGTATCGTCAAGTTCCGAAGATGTATTGGCGAATCCATAAGGATATATGCTTCCTTCATCTCCTTCAAGTTGTCTCTTGAAGTTCATTACAGGAACAGATACACTCATTACATTCTTTTCACCAACTTCAACTGAGATGTGTTCTTTAGGATAAGCAACAGCTTCTTCTAAGAATTCAGAACTCATAACAGCTCTAGCCATTACAAAGTCCTTAAGTGAACTTTGTAATTGGTCTTCAACTTCTTTTCTAAGCTTATTGTTATATTTAACAAGGTTAATGAATTGTCTCATTAATTCGTCTTGCTTATCCTTTAATAATTTATGACTTCTAGTTGACGTTGCTAATCTCTTCTTTAGTCTAGAAAGTTCCATTCTAGTAGGATTGACGTTTAACTTAGCCATAGACTATTCTTCCTCTCTTGGCAGATATTTTTCAAGGTATTCGTCTCTAATTCTCTTAAGTTCTGTTCTAGGAATCATCTTTAATAGCTTCCATCCTAAATCAAGAGTTTCTTCGATTGTTCTGTTTGTGTTGAAACCTTGAGAAACATATTGTTCTTCGAAAGCTTCTGCAAACTTAGCAAGTTTCTTATCAGTTTCTGAAAGTGCTGATTCACCTAAGATAGCTGATAATTCTTTTGCTTGCTTACCTTGAGAGTATGCTGCAAATAATTGGTTCATTGTATCTGCATGATCTTCTCTAGTCTTTCCTTTACCTATACCCTTATCTTTAAGTCTTGATAATGATGGTAAAACATCTATTGGAGGCATTATACCTTTCTTATATAATTCTCTTGAAAGAATAATTTGTCCTTCTGTGATATATCCAGTTAAGTCTGGAATTGGGTGAGTCTTATCATCTTCAGGCATTGTAAGTATTGGAATTTGAGTGATTGAACCTTCTTTACCTCTAAGTCTTCCTGCTCTTTCATATAATGTAGAAAGGTCAGTATATAGGTATCCTGGATATCCTCTTCTTCCTGGAACTTCTTTTCTAGCTGCTGATATTTCTCTTAATGCTTCCGCATAGTTTGTGATATCAGTCATAATGACAAGAACTTGCATTCCCTTTTCATAAGCTAAGTATTCAGCTGCAGTTAATGCCATTCTTGGAGTAGCTATTCTTTCGATAGCTGGGTCAGAAGCTAAGTTCATGAATAGAACTGATCTGTCTATAGCTCCAGTTCTTTCAAATTCTTCTTTAAAGAATTCAGCTTCTTCGAAAGTTATACCGATAGCAGCAAATACTATGGCAAACTTAGAATCTGAGTTTAAAACTCTTGCTTGTCTTGCGATTTGAGCAGCAAGTTCCTTATGTGGAAGACCTGATGCTGAGAAAACAGGAAGCTTTTGTCCTCTAACTAGAGTGTTAAGACCATCTATAGCAGAAACCCCTGTTTGAATAAATTCTGATGGGAAATCTCTAGCCATAGGGTTTATAGCTTCACCATTAATATCTAATCTTTTTTCTGGAATGATAGCAGGACCATTATCTTTTGGTCTACCCATACCATCAAACATTCTTCCTAGCATATCTTCAGATACACCAATTTCAAGTGGTCTACCTAAGAATTTAGCTTTTGTTCCTTTTAAGTTAATTCCTGAAGATCCTTCGAAGATCTGAACCATTGCTTTAGTTCCATTAACTTCTAGAACCTTACCTCTTCTTTTTTCACCAGTTTGAAGTTCTATTTCAACTAATTCGTCGTACTTAACGCCTTCAACACCTTCAACAACCATCAAAGGGCCAACAACTTCAGTAACTGTTCTATATTCCTTAAGCATTTGCTACCCCTCCCTTGCTGATTAATTCATCCATTGCTTTTCTTACATCTGCAGCAATTTCATCTATCTTAGCTATATCATCTTCATGGATATACTTACTTCTTGCAATTCTATCCTTTAATTCTTCGTCTTTTAAGATGTCATTTAGATATACACCAGCTTCAAGAGCTCTTTGAGCTTCATGTCTGTAACCTATAATTAAGCTTAACATCTTGTATTGTTTATTTAATGAAGTATAAGTATCTACTTCGTGGAAACCATTTTGTTGTAAGTAGTCTTCTCTTATAGACTTAGCAACATCTAGAGTTAATCTATCAGCTTCTGATAATGAATCTATACCAACAAGTCTTACGATTTCTCGAAGTCTAGCTTCATCTTGAAGGATAGTCATAGCTTCTAGTCTTAAAGCTCCCCAGTTTTCAGCAACATTTTGGTTCATCCAGTTATCAATTGTATCTTCATATAATGAGTATGAAGTTAACCAGTTAATAGTTGGGAAGTGTCTTTGATATGCAAGTTGTGCATCTAGACCCCAGAATACTTTAACTATTCTTAATGTTGATTGTGATACTGGTTCTGAAATATCTCCTCCTGGAGGTGATACGGCACCGATTGCTGTGATAGAACCTTCTCTACCATCATTACCTAAGCATTTAATCTTACCAGCTCTTTCATAGTAATCAGCAAGTCTTGATCCAAGGTATGCTGGGTAACCTTCGTCACCAGGCATTTCTTCAAGTCTTCCTGACATTTCTCTAAGTGCTTCTGCCCATCTTGATGTAGAGTCAGCCATGATTGATACACTGTATCCCATATCTCTGAAGTATTCAGCTATTGTGATACCTGTATAAATTGAAGCTTCTATGGCCGCAACTGGCATGTTTGAAGTATTTGCTATAAGAACTGTTCTCTTCATTAGAGATTGACCAGTCTTAGGGTCGATTAGTTCTGGGAATTCGTTAAGAACGTCTGTCATTTCGTTACCACGTTCTCCACATCCAACGTAAACAACTATTTCAGCATCTCCCCATTTAGCAATTTGGTGTTGAGTAACTGTTTTACCAGCTCCGAATGGCCCTGGGATAGCAGCAGCTCCACCCTTTGCAACAGGGAAGAAAGTATCGATAACTCTTTGTCCAGTTAACATTGGTTCAACTGGGTTTATCTTAGCTGCATATGGTCTACCTTTTCTTACTGGCCATTTTTGCATTAATTGAACTTCTACATCACCTTGTTCAGTTTCAACTACAGCAACTGTTTCAGTAACTGTAAAGCTTCCAGCTTTAATGTCTTTGATTTTACCAGTAATCATTTGTCCATTAGTTTTTACTGGTATCATTATTTTTTGAGTAACAACTGCAGTTTCTTCAACTGTACCTATTACATCACCTGATGAAACTTCATCTCCAACTTTAGCAGTTGGTACAAAATCCCACTTCTTTTCTCTATTTAATGATGGTACAGATACACCCTTTGTTAAGAATGCAGACTGAGCTGCTTCCATAAATGCATCTAGCGGTCTTTGGATACCATCAAACATTGATTCTATAAGACCAGGTCCAAGTTCAACTGATAGTGGTTCTCCAGTAGTTACAACTGGATCCCCAGGACCTATTCCTGATGTTTCTTCATATACCTGGATTGATGCCTTATCGCCTCTCATTTCGATGATTTCTCCGATAAGACCTTTTTCTCCAACTTTACACACGTCATATATATTAGCTTCATCCATACCTTCAGCTACAACTAAAGGTCCTGAAACTTTAATTATCTTTCCGGTCTTCACCTATAAAACCTACCTTTCTCTATAAGATATTAACGCCTACTGCCTTTTCTACATTATCGCTAATTCTTTGCATACCTATATTTAATGTTCCTTGATTGCTTGGAATTAATATTACTGCTGGAAGTACTGATTTATTATATCTTTCGATTGTTTCAGGAATATCTTTTGCAACATGTTCTGTTACGAAGATTACTGCATAATCAGTTCTTGCTAGCGTATCTATTGTTTTTTTCGCTTCATTTGGCTCTACAACTGGGAATACATCAATTCCTAATGCTTTAAATGCTAGAACTGAGTCCTTGTCACCAACTACACCTATTTTCTTAAACATATATCTCACGCAGCCTTTCTCTTATTACTTCTCCAGCAATATTATTTAGCTTGCCAACCATAACAATTCTAATTACTTTTATTTCTGTTTCTTTAGCATAAATGTAAGCTAATAGTGGTTCTCCACCAAAAGGTATCATTTTTGCAGATTTCATTAAATCCATTATGTAGTTATCTACTAATTTTTCTAATGTTCCTGCTGATCCTGTTTCTGCGAAATCCTCTACTCCTAACTTTAATACTTCTTCATAGTTAGTATAAGATAGCTTACTTGCTATATTTTCTACTGAATCACTTAATAAAGCTACTAAAACATCTTTATCAATTGAGCCACCTTCAATAACTAAAGTTAATAGAAAATCTCTATCTTTATTTTGTTTCTTAACTCTTAAAAGAGTCTTTAGATTAGTTAAATCTATTAGTGCAGAAACATATTTAGATGTAAAATCGTCATTTAATTCTTTAGCTATTTCTCTCATGTTTTCAAACATGTAGTTATCTAAGATAATGTCAATTCTTTGAGGATCTTTCTTAGAATTAAAGTCTTCAATTGTTTCTTCAATTGCTTTTCTCATAGTGCTTTTGAAAGATGATAAAGAACCAGTCTCTATATCAACTTTCATTTTTGAAGCATCCACTGTGCCAAATCCCATTAGCATGTCAGAAAAGTCTTTTTCTAAGAACATTCCTTTTAATATTACTTTAATGTTATGATAATCATATTTGATACTCATTATATCAACAAGAGATCTTACTGGAGACATGCTATATACATCGTCGTAAACTCTTTTAAGTTCAGCGCTTAACATATATTCATAATCTTCTGCTCTCTTTACGTTAGTCATTACATTTGAATATTCTGTTTCTTGAAGTATTTTTATTACTTCGTCAGCAGAATTTGAATCGACCATTCTATCAATTTTGGCTTTATCAAGGAGTCTGGTTTCTAATACTCTAAGTCTTGGAATGACTTGAGTAAATTTCATTTTATCCATTTACAAACCTCCTTAATTAAATAATTCTCTTGCTACTTCGAACTCCAAATCTTCCTTTAGTGAGTTAACTAAAGCTTCAAAAGTATTATTAATTTCTATGCCGTCTTTTTCTAATATAAATCCACCTTTAAAGTTTCCTGTTTCTGATGATAAAGTGATTGCTCCCTTTTTACCCTTAGAAACAAGTCCTGAATTAATTTCATTTACAACAGCTTCAGTAATAAACTTTTTACCTTCTTCATTTAGAACTAGCTTTTCATCTCCAGCTACCCCTGATGAAAGAATAGTTTCTTTAACGAAAGCTATGTATCTTTCTCCATCTAACTTACAAAGTTCTTCTATACTTTTTTCAAAAACTTCTTTTATAATAACTTGCTTTGCTTTAAGCTTTTCATTTCTTGCTTTAAGTTCTGCTCCAGAAATTACTCTTTCTTTAGCAGTTTCAGCTTCTCTTTTAGCTTTTTCTAGCATTTGAGCTTCTAATGAATCTGCTTCTTTAGTCTTTTTTTCGATAATTGAAGCTTTTTCATTTGCAGCATCAGCTAAAATTTTTGCCTTTCTTTCTTCTGCATCCTGAAGGATCTTAGAAGTAAGATTATTTACATTTGACATAGCTTCACTTCCCCAATCCTAGAATAGATTAACTACTAATATTAATGATACAACGAATCCTAATAATGCGTAAGTTTCAACCATGGCAGTTAATACGATACCTTTAGTGTTGTGTTCTGGCTTCTTAGCTAAGATTTGAACTGATGAAGCAGCACATCTACCTTGAGCAATACCTGAGAATAAACCTGCGATAGCTATTGGAAGTGCAGCAAATAATAAATACATACCTTGAGCTAATGTAGTATCACTTCCTAATTGAGTTAAAATCATAAGACCAACAACGAATCCGTATAAACCTTGTGTACCTGGTAATAATTCAAGAATTAATGCTTTACCGAATTTTTCTGGTTGTTCAGTTAATAATCCTGAAACAGCTTCACCTGCTAAACCAACACCCTTAGCTGATCCAATACCTGATAAACCAACTGCTAATGCAATAGCTAATGCTCCTAGTATTTGTCCTCCATAGTTTTCAAATAAAAATTGTACCCAATTCATTTCCATTGTAAAAATCCTCCTTAATCTCTTTTCACGTTTATAAATTTATTTTGTGTTTTAAATGGTGCGAAAGCTCTTCCGCCACCTTCATAGAATTTTCCAAAATATTCTACGTATTGTAATCTACATGTATGAACATATGCACCTAGCAATGATAATGCAAGGTTAAATATATGTCCAAATATAAGAATTACTGGTATGAATAAAATACTTGCTATTCCTGGTGGTAACATATCTCTACATATCATATTAAATGCTCCTGCAAGGGATCCACCTGATAATCCAAGTGCCATAAGTCTTGTATATGATACTAAATCTCCAACGTAGTTTGTTATACCATATAGTGCATAAGCACCTTGACCAAGTCTTGCACCTGTTGATTTTTCTTCTCTACCACCTGTAAGTACGATAACTACCATACCAAATATCATTGCTGCAATAGCTACTGTTTTTGACCAGCTTGGTAATCCTAATGCTGAACCACCTAAAACTACTGCAACTGCTATTAAAGTAATTACCCATGCACCAACATCATAGAAAGCATCTTTAGGTTTTCCTGCTCTAATAAGAACTGCGGCTTTAATTCCAAGTCCAAAGAATATTTGAATAACACCAAATATAACTGAAAGAACTAAGATAGCCATAATATCTGTGTTAGGATCAAATACTCTTGGCAGATTAATTCCTAAGAACTTTTGTAATATATCACCAAAGAATGATCCGTAAATAATACCAAATCCAATTGATGGATAACTTAAGTAATAAAAGAATTTAACAAATCTCTTAGTAGAATCATCAAATTTAAATACCTTTAACGCTACTAAAGTTGCAATAAGCATCACTAATCCATAACCAACATCTGCAATCATCATTCCAAAGAATAATAAGTAGAATGGTGTTACAAATGGTGTAGGATCTATATCATCATATCTTGGTACTGAGAACATTTGAGTGATATCTTCAAAAGCTGAGTTAAGGGCATTATTTTTAAGCTTAGTTGGAACCATATCCATCTCATCTTCCTTAACATCTTCATACTCAACGTAATAATCTTTACCAAGTACATCATTTAAAATTCCATTTAACTTTTCTTTTTCTTCTGCTGGAACCCATCCTTGAATAACCATAACATTTTCAGTTTTTAAGAAATTATCTACTGCAGATTTTCTTAAAACCATATTGCCATAGTATTCATTAACTAGCTCTAGAGTTTTATAATCTTCTTCTAAAGCGGATAATTCTTCACTAATAAAGAATTTTTTAGATTTTAACTTTTCAATTTCATTTCCACTTTCATGAATGATTTTTAGTGGAGTACCAGTTAAATCTGTTTTGAATTGACTAAATCCAAAGCTTCTTAACTTTTCTGTAACTTCCTCTTGCTCTTCTTTTCCACAAATAATTAAGAAATTAACATCTTGATTATCTGAAGAAATTTTTTCAAAGTAGCAGTTAGCAAATTCAGAACTTAAAGCTTCCTCATATTGCTTAGGAACAGTTCCTAAATAATGAGGTAATTTAACAGATTCTAAATCTTCGAAAGATGCATCAAAAGCTTCCCAAGCCTTCATTGTATCAATAATACCTTCAAGCTTAGTTATTTTACTTTCAACTTCAGAGATTTCTTCTTCTTTACTCTTAACCTTTTCACAAATTGCATGCCAGTTAACTGACTTAACTTTTTGCTCAAGTTCAGCTGAAGATAATTCTCTTTTGCCTTCCTTCATTGCCTTTAAGCCTGTTTTTTGAGGAACATAGTTAGATAAGAATTCTAGAGCAGATCTAGCCATAGATAATTCGTCTTCACACCCATCGAATTCTGAACCAGATTTATCTTGTGATAAACCCATAAGCGTTTCATTTTTTTCAAGAACATTTTCGTCTTGTAAGTTAATGAATTCTACTTCTGCAAAACCTTGAAGTTTTTTTAGAAGTTCTGCTTTTTGAGATTCAAACCCTAGCAAGGTGAACTTATTCATCTTAACTATTGCCATTCATTTTCACTATCCTCTCAACCACTAATTTAACAGCATTATTCTTTTTGTCTTCAGAAAGATTTAAAATACCTTCTGAATCCACCTTACCTTTAGCTAATATTGGCTCTGCAGCCTTATTACCTTCAGCAAGGGCAGCGTCTAGAATATCTTTACACTTCTTCTTTGCATTACTAACAGCTTCATCATACTTTTGAGCAGCTTCCACTGTTGCATTGTTTACAATCTGCTTTGCTTCTACTGTAGCAGCATTTATCATTTCATCCGCTTTAGCTTCTGCATCTTTGATTTCTTTAATTGCATCTAATGCCAAAAATATCACCACCTTTATTCCACACATTTTTTATATAAAACAAGAATAAAATAAATAATAATGCTTTATGTAGTATTCATTACTTTTTATTCTATTTTATTATACACTATTAATATACTTTTTCAACTATTTTATAGTTATTTTTCATATTTTATCAGTCGAATTTTGTAAAAAAACTTTAGTAATTTTTTATTTTTATTTTTTCAATAGAAAATGTAAACACTCTACTAGTTTTAAACTAATATTTTTTCACCTAAATTTCCTATTAAATAATATGTATCTTTAACACTAATTTCACCGTCTTTAATATATCTGTCCATGTCTATACTGAATTTTTCAATACTATACTCTCTAAAAGAATAGATTCCAATATACTTTTCCTTTATTATATTTTCCTCTTCTTTAGAAATTTCATACCTTAAAAATTCAGGCATTCCACGCTTTTTATTAAATGTAAGGTAGTCAAATCTTACAATATCTTTAAGATATTCATCCTCATTTTTTAATATTTCTTTATTAAATTCCAAAAACACTTTATAATATTCAGAATTTCCTATGTTTTTATCAAAGTATCCTTTCTTTTCAAAGTACATACCCAAATCATAGAAAAAATTATATGGTTTATTGTATTTATTATAAAAATATTTTAATATATTATTAAATTTTTGGCTATTATAATACTTATCGACTACAGCCTCTACTTTCTTTAAAATTAGTATCTCATTATATGAAATTTTGTTTGTAGATAAGATTTCATATGGAGGGTATGGAGAAAATTTCATATCATACTTAGCACTTTCTTCTCTCATTGCTGATCCTTTTAATAATTTTAAAAAGCCCAATTGTATTTCTTCTGGCTGAATACTATGAACATCATTAAAAGATTTCTTAAAAGATTCATAATCTTCTCCTGGAAGTCCTGCAATTAAGTCTAAATGCTGTTTTATATTCTTTATTGATAATAACTCACATACCTTATCTTTTATATCACTAAAGTTAACAAATCTATTTATATTTCTTAATACATCATCATTAGTTGTCTGAACTCCAACTTCAAACTGGAATCTATCTAAAGGTGCCTTTCTCAATAAATCTATTTCTTCATTTTTCAATATATCTGCAGAAATTTCAAAGTGGAAATGTGTATTAGTATCTGCCTCAATTAAATACTTCCATATGGCCATTGAGTGTTTTGTATTACAATTAAATGTTCTATCTACAAACTTAACAAGCTTAACCTTCTTATCTATGAAAAATTGCAGTTCTTTTAAAACTTTGTCTATAGATCTAAATCTTACTCCATGAGATGTAGATGATAAGCAATACTTACAGTTAAATGGACACCCTCTACTGCTTTCATAATATACTATCTTATTACTTAAATCTTCATCTTCTTCATATGGAAATATAACATCATCTAAGGACATTGGAGGTCTTGAGCCATTATATAAAACATTATCCTTTTCTTTATAATAAAGCCCTCTTACTGTATTTATCTCTCTTAAACCCTGCTTATATTCTACAAATTCTCTAAAAGTAACTTCTCCTTCACCTTCAATAACATAGTCACCTACATTTTCTTTAAGAAAGAGCATACTATCATAAGAAACCTCAGGTCCTCCAAAAAGAATTTCAATTGAAGGATTTACTAACTTTATTAATTTAGAAAGCCTCTCTACCATCTCTATATTCCATATATAAGTAGAGAAAGTTACTACATCTGGTTTTTCTTCAATTATTCTTTCTAATATATGTTCTTCCCTATCATTAATAGAAAATTCTTTAATAGCACATTCATAATCCATATCCTTTGTATATGCTCTAAGATACCTTACTGCAAGATTACTATGAATGTACTTTGAGTTTATTGCTGTTAATAATATTTTCATTTTTTAGTTCCTCCCTATGTTGACTCTTATTTTTAATTGCCTTAATAAAAAAAACATCTTCCCAAACTTTTGCTTCTCTAATTTCACAGTACTTTTCAAGAATTTTTCTAATTTCATTAATGCTGCAAGTTGCAATAGGATTGTAATTTTTTAAAATTGCCTTTTTAATCTCCCCATGAGGAAGTGCTATATTTATTTTATAATTAATAAATCTTCCACCTTCCTTATTTACATCCCATACATATATTTCACCATCTTCTTTTAGATATTTAACTACATCCTTTATAACTTTTGCCTTCCTTCTATTTCCTAATATATTATTAAAATTAAATACAAATGTACATGCATCATATTTTCTTTCATCTAATACACTTTTATTTTCAGAAGTAACATAGTCTACGCAGATTTCTTCTTCAACATCTTTAGAAATATTGTATATAATCCCTGAATTTTCACTGGACATATCTAGTATATCACCCTTTATTTTAACATCATTCATATTAATAAATATAGTCTTTCCCATTAATAACCACCCCTTATTATTTTTCCATAAAATTATTTGAAGCTGTAAGAAAGTCTAATCTTACAGCTATAAATCTATTTTTTATTATTCAGTAATTTATATAAAACTATAGCTAACAATGATATAGCTAAGATAAATATAAAGAAAGTAATAACCACTGGAATTTTAAATCCTAATGTTCCTATTTTTTTATGAACACTATATACACATCCAATGCCTTCATCAAGCATTATAAAACCTTCCTTTGTGTATAATATTTTTTCAATGTTACTATCACTTTTTAATTTTAAGACCTCCTTATATACATTTTGATCTGATAATGTACAAATTTTTTCTTTATCCTTATTCCAAAAAATAATAGTATCCTTATCTAAAACAACTCCACCTTTATCTATTGCCATAGCATTTAAAGCATCTAATGAACTACTTTGATAAATAGGTGCTGGCACCACTTTATTACTCATAGATTTAATAAGTGGTTTTATTATTTTTTCACCTTTAAACCTTGGGGAGAAAATAGGATCTCCACCACTATAATCAGGCCATCCATACCATACCCCTTCTTCTATTTTATAAATATAATCTCTGTCTCTTTCAACTGGTCTAGGTCCCTTATTATTCATTCCTGAAAAAATAGCTTGAATTTGATTTTTACTATTAAAATCCATGCCTTTTATTCCTCTAATGCCACTTGCATAAAGATTCATACTATTATTTTTTAAATTAAGTGAATATATTGATGCATTTCCCACAGAGGATGCCTTAACTTTTTCATTTTCTTGAGATTTGGCACCATACTTTTTAAAAGCACCTGTAGGAGCTTCGCCATAATTAACTCCATTTAATATAAGTTCAATAGGTGATAAATCATACATTTCATTTTCTGAAATTCCTGAATTAGTTACAGCACCAATGGCTATATAAAGAGTTTCCGAATTGACAATAAGTTTTCTTTTAATGTTATTTCCAGACAGAGGTATATTTGAAGAAATTTTTTCTACTAAGCCACTCTCTAAAGAAAATTTATAAACTCCATCTCCTGATATGTAAATAAGACTTCCTTTATAATAGACTATATCTTCAATATCCATATCCTTATTCGCATATACATCCTTTCCTTTCCCTTCTTTATCTATACTCTTTATACAATCAGAAAAAGCTATATATATATTGTCATCATCTTTTGCTATAGATTTTGCTTTCTCACACCCCTTAGAAATTATAGTGCAATCTATATTATTCTTTAAGATATTCAAATTATATTTATTTGAAAGTTTATATAAAGAAATAGCACAAAATAAAATTAGAAAAATACTAAATATAATCTTAAGACACTTTTTCATATATTCCTCTCCTTTATTTCTTTACTTAATTTATATTTATTCACCTTTATTTTTAGACCTCCTTGAAAATAAACTTTACAATGATATACTATATATAATTAAAACCCTAAGGAGGAAAATTTTATGAAAGATGTAAGATATACCAAACTAGCACATAATTTAATTAATTATTCTTGCCGTTTAAAGGAAGGGGAAAAAGTATTAATTGAAGGTATTGGAGATTGTAAACCTTTAGTAAAAGAATTAATAAAAGAAGCTTATAAAGTTAAAGCAATTCCTTTTGTAACATTAAAAGATAATGAAATTAACAGAGAATTATTTATGGATACTTCTAAAGAACAACTTGACATGATGGCAAAATATGAATCTGAAAGAATGAAAGATATGGATGCATATATTGGAGTACGTGCAGGAAATAATTCATCAGAAACTTCAGATGTTCCTTCAGAAAAACTTTCATTATATAGTAGATATTTTAATGAACCTGTACATGGAAAAATAAGAGTCCCACAAACAAAATGGGTAGTACTAAGATATCCTAATTACTCAATGGCTCAAGCTTCTAATATGAGCACTGATGCTTTTGAAGATTACTATTTTAATGTATGTACTCTAGACTATTCTAAAATGTCTAAAGCTATGGAAAAGTTAGTTGCCCTAATGAACAGAACAGACAAAGTACGTCTAACAGCCAAAAACACAGATATAACTTTTTCAATTAAAGATATACCAGTAATAAAATGTGCAGGTGAAATGAATATTCCTGATGGAGAAGTTTATACAGCACCAGTTAAAGATTCTATTAATGGTACTATAAGTTATAATACCCCTTCTTTAAAAGATGGTTTTACTTACGAAAATATAAAACTTACTTTTAAAGATGGAAAAATCATAGATGCTACAGCTAATGATACAGAAAAAATAAACAGCATTTTTGATATGGATGAAGGTGCAAGATATGTAGGTGAATTTGCCATCGGGGTAAATCCTTTTATTTTAGAACCTATGAAAGACACTTTATTTGATGAAAAAATTGCAGGTTCAATTCACTTTACTCCTGGATGCTGTTATGATGATGCCTATAATGGAAATCAATCAGCACTTCACTGGGATCTTGTTTTAATACAAAGACCTGAATATGGTGGTGGAGAAATCTACTTTGATGATGTACTTATAAGAAAAGATGGTTTATTTGTATTAGATGAACTTAAGTGCTTAAATCCTGAAAACTTAAAATAAAATTAGTGTTTGCTACAAATCCTAACTTCTTCAGGTTAGGATTTGTCTATTTAATCACGAAAATAATATTCCATAGATATTGAATTGTCAAATATAGTACTCTTTCATAAATAAATGTTGGTATAGTTTATATAAAATATACCTACCCTCTTAGAACTCTGCAATTAATTCATATAAAAAATCTATTTCATTAAATATTTTTTCTCTTAAGAATATTAAAAACCAAGAAAGATAATGAGACAGATACTTAGTGGCAACACCTTTAAATTTTTTAAACCAGTTTTTATAAATCAGCCTAAAGTTTTGCATAAGCTCATTATTAGCTGGCACACCTTTATCTGAGCCTGCCCCATATTTCTTAGCAGCCAAATATACATATCTATCAACATAAGGCACAATATTAGAGCCTTCACTAATTCTAGGAAGAATCTTTAGCTCAAATTCCTTAAAGTTCCACACTCTCTTACATAAAGGAAGGGAAAGCATTGTATCCATATCTCCATTTGCAGATACAACTATTATCTTTTCTCTTTTATTTGTTTCTATTTTTTTCTTTCCTTTAAAGCTTTCTTTTACATCAGTTTTTATCATATGTACATTACCTTTTAACACAACTTCACTTTGAACTTTTTGTAAAGATTCTAAGATCTTATGTCTCCATAAAAAAGCTGTATTGATATTTATATTCAAAATTTCTGCGCACTCTCTTAATACTTTCTTTTCTAAAATAAGTTCACAAAATTTAAACCAATCAGATGGTTTCTTTTTGGAATAGCTCCAAACAGAATTAGTTACTGAAGAAAAAGTCTTTTTACATTCTTTGCACTTAAAACGCTGAATCCCATTAAACTTTCCATACTTTATGTACACACTTGATTTGCAATGAGGACATAGCTCCACCTTTCTTTTGGCATAAATATTTCTTTTTAATAGAGAATTAGCATGGTCTTTTAATTTTTTGTATTCAATATCTACTTTAATCATTTCAAGTCACCTCATACAAGATTATTGACATAAATATAATTTCTTAAACCTTACCAACATTTCTCTATTAAAGATTACTATATGAAAATCAATTCTATTTTTTATACATATTGAATATTAATAATTGTAGAATAAAGGGGTGAACAAGCTTTGGAAAAGGAAAAAGATAATTTTTATAAAAATTCATTTTTACTAACGGCATCTAATATTACTACAGGAATATTAGGTTTTATTTTTTCAATATATCTTTCTCATGTTTTAGGACCTGAAGGTATGGGATTATATAACTTAGTTATGCCTATATATAATTTATTCATATGTATGATGTCTGCAGGTATCTCTGCTGCCATATCGAAAATTGCTGCTGTATATATGGAAAAAAATGAACACAATAATATATCAAGAACAATGAAGACAACTGCATGCTTTAACTTAATCTGGGCTATTTCTATTGCTGTACTTGTATTTATTTTTGCGCCTATTATTGGTGAATATGGTATAAGCGATGCCAGAACTATTGATGCAATAAAGGTTACATGTCCTGCCATGGTATTTATAGCTTTATCTAATATTCTAAAAGGATACTTTTGGGGAACATCTAAAATTATAATTCCTTCTATTATTGATATATTTGAGAAAGCATTAAGAGTCTTAGTGGCTGCAGTACTTATATACTTATTTTCAGCTAAAAGCTTATCATTATTAGTAACACTATGTTACTTAGCTCTATGTCTTGGTGAATTTCAAAGTTTATGTCTTTTATTTATTTACTATAAATATTGTAAAAGGAAAATTCCAAAAACATATGAGAAACCAGAAAGAAAACCTCAGCTTTTATTTGATGTACTTGTACTCTGTCTTCCTCTTACTCTAAATGGATTTTTAAGCAACATATTTAATACACTTTCAACTTTAATTATGCCAAGATGCTTAGTAAATGCAGGTTTTAGTCATATTGAAGCCTTATCTATGATTGGAAAGTTTTCCGGTATGGCTATGATGATTATAGGCATTCCTCTTATAGTAGTTGCATCTATAAACACCCTTTTGATTCCAGACTTATCGCAAACTATGATAAAGGGAAACTACTATGATGCATCCTGTAGAATTCATAAAGTAATGAAAATAGCATTTATTTTAGGACTTGCAACTTCAGTTATATGTTTTTTAATTCCAGATAATTTAGGACTTATATTATATCAGAGAAATGACTTAGGTGATTATATTAAATATGCAGCTTTAACTGCACCAATATTTTTCCCTTCAGTTACTATGAATGGTATATTAAACGGAATAAATAAACAGGTAATAATATTAAGAAATTCTCTTATAATAGCTGTATTAGAACTTATAGGCTTATATATTTTCACTTCCATACCCTGGATAAATATTTACGGTTATGTAATTACTCTTCTATTAACCTCTATAATAAGTGTAATTATTAATCTTTATGAAGTTAAGAAGACTATTGATATTCAATTATCATTGACTAATATAGTTATTTACATTTTATTATCAGTTCTAATTTACTTTATTTTTAGTCTTATAATTAAAAACTTCTTAGGTAATCTTACCTTATTTAAAAATATAATTATCATTCTTTTAATATTTGCTATTTTTACCTATCTCGGAACTTTAGGAGAGCAAGAATATAATTAAAAAGGGCTATGGCACAAAATAGTGCCATGCCCTTTTCAAATATTTGAATTCTTATTTTTAACTTATGTCAAAAATCATTTTGACATACTTTACTTTAACTTAATTCTCATAAATCTTGGAATAAATCTTATAATCTTAGGTGAAATTGATTCCATGTCACTCTTTCTTATACCACCAAGAACTATCATTACATAAAGATAAACAAATCCTCCTGCCGCAACAAGGAAAACTACTACTATCATAGCTGTAATTCTAGTTAATGGAATAAATCTATATATTACTTCTAATGGCTGTTTTAATATCATAATTAGCATAGTCATTGCTAAAGATGCTATTATAGGCTTTATTGTTAATCTTATTATAGGCATTCTCATCTTCATAATAGAACATATCTTTCTATGATTTAAGATTGCTGGAATTAAGTGCCATAAACAATTACCAACTATAACACCATAAACATTAATATCATAAATTCCTACTAAAATATAATTTACAATAATCTTTACAACTATACCAATTGAGAAGGTCCCAAGTACATAGTAAAGTTTATTAATTCCCTGCAAAACTGTACTCTGTATCTGAGTTACTGACATTAATACTAAAACTACAGAACCATAAAGCATTAAGGTTGATCCTCTATCAGATCCATATAATGCAATGTAAACCTCTCTACTTAAAATTGATAACCCTACAGCTGATGGTATTGCTATCATAAAGGCCATTTTTAATGCATAACTTATTTTTTGCTTTGCTTCTTTTCTTTCCTTTAATACGATTGATTTTGCCAAAGATGGCAAAACAGTTGTGCCTATTGCTGTAATAAGAACTAATGGCACTCCATATAAAGTTTTATACTTTCCAAGAAGACCATATAATGTATTAGCCTCAGAACTTGTAAAGCCTGCTACGAGTAGTCTCTTAGATACATTAAGCATATCTACAATACCACCAAAGTTTTGTAATCCAGCACTAATAGTTATAGGAACTGAATATCTTATTACCTTTTGTAATATATGTTTATTTCTTCGTTTCTTATCTGCATCAATATCTTTATTAGCTTCTCTACTATAATGCTTTCTTTCATAAACATATAAAATATAGAAACATGCAAATAATGCACCAATAGAAGTACCTACCTGAGCTCCTGCATTTCCAAATTCTATACCACTATGAATAAGTATATAAGCACATAATAAACTAATTATTACATTTAAGATTTGTTCAGCTATCTGTGATACAGCAATTGTTGTCATATCATTTTTACCTTGCATAAATCCTCTAAGTACTGCAAGTAAAGATGTTATGATTATACATGGTGCTAATACTCTAATTCCTAATGCTGAATCAGGAGATTCTGCAAATTTACTTAAAGGAACTGCTAGAAGCATCATTAAGCTTGCTAATATAATTCCTAAGAATCCATAAAACCTACTTGCAACTCTAAGAGTTTTTACTGCTCCCTTAGGGTTATCAAGGGCTGTATATTCTGCAACAACCTTAGTTACAGCTGGCTGTGCTCCCATACAGCTTAATGCATAAACAAATAAAAATATTTCTGTAGTCTTTGAATATATTCCATAACCTTCATCGCCTAAAATTACTGTAAGAAAGGGAGTATATACTACCGACATCACCTTTACCATCATGCCAGCTAGGGAGAGCATAAACATCCCCTTTGCCGCCGAAGATTTTTCTCTCATTATTCCATCACCTATCTAATTTAAAATTTAAAGACATCTTGTTTTATCTTTTTAAATATAGGAGGTAATGATTCAGTTATTGTTTTATTTTTAAGATATTCTAGCTTACCGCCTACTTCTCTAAATATTAATTTATAAGCATAAAGATATTGATAATTTAAACCATACTTATTTTCAAAAAATGAATTCTTTTGTCTATCTCCATACTTATAATCTCCAACTAATGGATTACCCATGTGAGCTAAATGGGCTCTAATTTGATGACTTCTTCCTGTAATCAAGTGAATTTCTAAGAAAGAATACGCACCATTTGACTTAAGTGTTTTAACTTCCATAGAGATTTCCTTAGATCCAGGAATTTTCTTATCGTAAATTTTTGATATGTTAACATCTTCATTTTTTAATATGTAACCTGTATAAAGACCGTCTTTTATACGTCCTTTTACTAAGGTATTATAATATTTTTCAACTTCATTTTCTCTTATAGCTTCATTTAAAGTTCTTAAAGCCTCGAAATTTTTTCCAAATATAACAAGACCAGAAGTATTTCTATCAAGTCTATTGCAAGGGGCTGGTGTAAAAGTAACTTCATTTTCTGGAAGATAATCACCCTTTGCAAATAAATAAGAAAGAGCATAATCTGTTAAAGTTGGGTCTTTCTTTTTGCTATCTGGATGAACTAATATTCCTGGCCACTTTTCTACAACAAGAACATTTTCATCTTCATATGCTATTCTTAATCCACTTGGGTCTACCTTTGTAAAATTAACTTTTGTTTCCTTCTTTGTATGTATATATTTTATTTCTACTATATCCTCTTCTTGTAAAATATATTTTTCCTTTTGCTTTTTACCATTAACTCTAACATCACCTTTTCTTAAGGCTTTAAATATTGCACTTAATGGTACGTCTTTTAGAAGCTTTCTTAAAAATTTATCTAATCTCTGTCCTGCTTCATTGCTTCCAATTTCTATTCTCAAATATAATCAACTCCTAGTCTTATCCTTGGGTATATCATCCTCATTATAATAGATTAATATTAAACTAATTACTTGTCAAATATTCATAGCATATAGTACATTGAATTCCAACGCCTACTTTTAAAGCATCTTCATCAATATTAAAGTAATTACCATGGGCTGGTTTATCTGTGCCTTTAAGTTTATTTCCTGTGCCTAAATAATAAAAAGCTGATGGCCTCTCTAATGCAAAATAAGCAAAACTTTCCACTCCCATACTAGGTTCCTTCTGCTCTTTTATATTTTCTTCTCCGATAACTTCCTTTGCTGCATTTATAACTCTATTTACTACTTCTTCATTATTTATTAAATTTGGATATCCTTCATCTATTATTATTTCTGCCTCACATCTATTAATTTTACAAATCCCATAAGCAATTTCTTTTAATCTTTTTTTAGCAAATGTTCTATCATAACTATTTACTGTTCTTATTATACCAGAAATTTCAGCTTCATCTGATATTATGTTTTTCGCTGTACCAGAATGAATTGTAGCAACTGTAATAACTGCTGGATTTGTAGGATGAATTTCTCTACTTACTATTTTCTGAAGTTCATTTACTATAGAGGCTGCTGTAACTATTGGATCATGAGTAGAATCTGGGCAAGCTCCATGTCCTCCTTTTCCCTTTATCTTTATTTTAAAAGGATTAGAAGCTGCATTAACAGGTCCGCTTTTAACCATTATTTTCCCTGTTTCTACATCTTCATTAACATGAAGGCCTACAACCATATCTACTTTAGGGTCTTCTAAAACTCCATCTTCAATCATAATAGGAGCTCCTCCAATAGTTTCTTCTGCTGGTTCAAAAAATAACTTAACCATTCCAGAAAATTCACTTTTATGACTATTTAATATTTTAGCAGCTCCTAGTAATATTGCTACATGTCCATCATGCCCACAAGCATGCATCTTTCCTTCATAAATGGATTTATAAGAAATATCATTCTTTTCCTTTAAGGGAAGTGCATCCATATCAGCTCTTAATGCTATTACTTTTTCTTTTCCTTTTAGTTCACCTTTTATAACTGCACAAATACCTGTAATTGCAGTTTCTATATAAGGAATTTTTTCATTAGTTAAGAAATCTTTAATTAATTTTGATGTTCTTTCTTCTTCAAAACCTAGTTCTGGATGTTTATGAATATCTCTTCGTATTCTAATGAGCTCATCCTTTATATTATTGGCTTCATTAAAAAAATTAATCAAAATTACCTCCAAATTAATTATTCCCAATATACTTTTATTTCATCGCCCTCTTTTAATAAATCTGTATATCCTGCCTTTTTACCATTTAATTCAGTAACAACAGCCTTTCCTTCATGAAGAGCAAGGTTAAAGTCGATAAAATTAAATATATCTACAAATATATATGACTTTTTACCGCTTAAATATACCTTTTCACCATTTACAATTACTGTGATGCCATCTTCTGATTGTTTTTCCTTAAAGGAATCATCATTTTTTATAGCTTCATTTTCTTCCAAAACTTTATCTTCTTTTAAAGATTGGTTCTCTTTTGAGACTTCATTTTTTTCTGAAAATTGATTCTCTAGGGCAGCTTCTTCTGATGCTACTGCTTCCTTTTCTACTTCTTTCTTAAATTCATTAAATTCTTTAATTGCATTAACTGTATTTATAACAGCTTCCTTTTTTGCTTCTTCCTTTTTTAATCTTTCTTCTTCAGCCTTTATTTCAGCTATTTCATCAACCTCAGTTTTTATAAATAATTTTTCTCCTTCTGAAACTCTATAATCATCATCAAATTCATCATAATTAATATTAACTAGAGTCTTTTCTGTCTTTAATACATACTTTTTAAAATCACTTATCTTATTAGGAAGGAATACTTTTACTTCGTCTCCTTCTTTAATCTTTTCTTCAATGGAGCTAACTACATCATTTATTATACATACAGGCTCAATATTAACTATTTCATCATCAACATATACTGATAATGTTATTACATCCTTTAAGAAATCACTTATCTTAGCTTC
Organism: Clostridium sp. DSM 8431; assembly: GCF_900116755.1. Taxonomy (GTDB): domain Bacteria; phylum Bacillota; class Clostridia; order Clostridiales; family Clostridiaceae; genus Clostridium. The sequence goes on along the minus strand of NZ_FPBY01000026.1, from coordinate 5,843 downwards.
TGCATCTTTTCCATTTTGAGCATATTTTATTTCAATTTCATCGCGCTCATTAATTTCACTTTCAATATCTGCCATTTCTCCGTTTATAGTTATTTCTGCATTAGTTCCCATTTCTCCAAAAGCAAGTCTTTTTCTTCCATTAACAGTAAATCTAATATTTTTACCTGTTTTAGCTATAAGTAAGCTTGGATTAATACCAGCTTGAAGTAAAACATCCATTACATTATGTTTATGTGAATTAAATAAACTTACTGGTTCACCATTTAAAGTAACATCAATAAAGTCAGTTCCAAGACTTCTTATTGCACATAGTGCTATTCCAAGGACTGTTACTCCTGCAGAACCTATGGAATTATCAGAAACACATTCTAATACCGAACTTCTGTCCTTTATACCAATTCTCTTCTCTGGCATTGAAAGATCCTTTGCTACTTCTTCTAAAAGCCCTGGTGTATGAGCTCCCCCTCCAACTAAAAATACTGCTGAAGGAGCTTTCCCACCATTTAGTTCTGTAATTTTTTTTGAAATAGCTTCTCCAAGTTTACTTACAACTGGATTAATAAGCTTAAAAACCTCTTCAGGTGTAATACTATTTTCAAAGCCCAAAACATCTGTATAAGTTATTTCATTTCCTTCATTAACTTTTCTTTTAATTTCTTCAGCTGCATTAAAGTCTACAAGGTATTCCTGTGCAATAACTTCAGTAACTTCATCTCCAGCTATAGGAACCATGCCATAAGAGCTTATTGTTTGTTTTGAACTTATGGCAATATCTGATGTTCCTGCTCCTATATCTACTAAAGCTATATTTAAAAGTCTTAAATTATTTGGAACAGCCGCCTCAATAGCTGCAATTGGTTCTAGGGTCATATTCATTACCTTTAAGCCTACTTTATTCATTACTGTATATAAGGAGTCTATTACTGATCTTGGAAGAAATGTTGCAATTACATCTGCACCTGCTATTTCCCCCTTATGACCTAAAAGATTTGAAATAACATAAGAATTTAAATAATATTCCTTAACAGAATAACCTACACAATAAAGTTTTCCTTCTGTACTCTTATTAACCTCTGCCTCAGCTTCTTTAACTGCACTAAGTTCAAGGGTTCTAATTATATCTTTATCTATCTCTTGCTCATCATTAAGCTCAATATCTGCCTTTGCTTCGCAAGTTCTTAAAAATCTTCCTGCTGCTGCTATTGATACTTCTTCAAGCTTAAAGCCTATTTCTTTTTCTATTTTTCTTTTTATACTATCAACTACTTGTGATACTAAGTTTATATCATGTATCTGACCATCTACCATAGCCCTTTCTTCATGTTCCTGATACTTTTCACAAATAACTTCAAATTTTTTATCCCTAATAATCCCTACAGTTCCTATAACAGAGCGTGTCCCAATATCTAACGCAAATATTATATCCTTAGGGTTAAATTTCCCTCTATCCATATACTACCCTTCCTCTTTATCATATTGTTTTCATTTTTCACACTATTAAAATTATATATTATTAAGAAATACTATTCAAATAGAAAAGTATTAGGGAAAATAATAAAAGCTTAATTACGAAATAAAGTGATAAATAGAAAAGAGTAGCTAAAAGCCTCTGCTTAGCTGCTCTCCTTAACTATTTTTTACGCACCTTCATTTAAGAATTCATATTGTGCCATATATAAATCATAATAATATTTCTTATTTTTAATTAATTCCTCATGTCTTCCAACTTCAACTATTTTTCCATCTCTTACAACCATTATCTTATCGCAGTCTCTTATAGTAGAAAGTCTATGAGCTATTACAAAAGAAGTTCTTCCTTTAAGAAGTTTTTCTATGCCTCCTTGAACTAATCTTTCAGTTTGAGTATCTATATTAGAAGTTGCCTCATCAAGAATTAATATTCTTGGGTCTGCAAGTAATGCTCTAGCAAAAGAAATAAGCTGTCTTTGACCAAGTGATAGTCTTGAACCTCTTTCATTTACCTCTGAATCATATCCATCTTCAAGTTTCATAATAAACTCATGAGCATTAACTGCTTTAGCTGCTTCAATTATTTCTTCATCAGTAGCATCAAGACGACCATATCTTATATTTTCTTTAATACTTGTTGAAAATAGATAAGTATCTTGAAGCATTATTCCCATTTGATTTCTATAAGACTCTAGTTTAACTTTGCTTATATCTTTGCCATCAACTAATATTTCTCCAGAAGTAACATCATAAAATCTACTTAATAAAGATACTATAGTAGACTTACCTGCACCTGTTTCTCCTACTAAGGCAACCTTTTCTCCTGGTTTTACTTTAAAACTTACATTATTTAAAACCTTATCTCCATCTTCATAAGCAAAGCATACATCTTTAAATTCCACATTTCCCTCTATCTTTGGCATAATCTCTGCATTTTTAATATCTGTTATAGTAGGTTTAATTTCTAAGACATCAAATATTCTATCTGCTGCTGAAAGATTAGTGACTAAGGTATTATAAAAGTTTGAAAGATTCATTATTGGTCTCCAAAACATTCCTGCATACATAGAAAATGCAATTAATGTTCCCACTTCAATTTCTCCTGCAACTGACAATTTATAGCCTACTAAAAAAACTATAGCTGCTGAAAATCCAGAAGATAATTCGACTAAAGGCCAAAAAGTATCATTAAGTCTTATTGCTTTATTCCATGATTTCTTCTGCTCTTTTACAAGATTACTAAAATCATTAATTTTATCTTCTTCATTAGCAAAGGATTGAACTACTTTTACCCCTGAAAATTCTTCATGAGTAAAAGCATTTAAATTTGATCTTTTCTTTCTGTAAACTTCCCATCTTCTTCTTGAAAAAATCTCTATACAAAACATAGCAAGTGCTAATATAGGAAGGATTAATATACATATTACTCCTAATTTTATATTCTGCATAAGCATTGCAATTGATAAAATTAATAAATTTAAAAGCTGGGGTATTAGCATTTGAATACTTTGATCAAATAAATTCTTTAATGCATTTACATCTCCAACAACCCTAGCTAAAATTTTACCCACTGGCCTATTATCAAAGAAATCAAAAGATAACTTTTGTATATATGAATAAAGTTCTTTTCTTATATCAAGGAGTATTCCATTAGTTATGCTATAAATCTTTTTCCACCTTAAAACAGATGCTACTAAGGCTAATATATTGGCTACTACTAAAATCACACCAATCATAACTAGACCCTGTATATCTCTATTTTTAACCTTATCATCAATGGCTACTTCAAGAAGATAGGGAATTAATACACCACAGAACATTACATATAACATGAGTAAAATTACTTTAATTGATTCCTTGTTATATGGTCGCAAATAAACATATAGCTTTGAAATCAATTCTTTCTTACTTCTTCTTGTACTATTTTCATCTTTATTTATTGTATTTCTCGCCATAGTCTATGACACCCCTCTTTCTAAATCGCAAAAGTCTTTAAATTGCTCCTTATAGATATTAAAGTAGCAACCTTTCTTCTTAATTAGTTCTTCATGAGTACCACTTTCTTTTATCTCTCCATTTTCTATATAAAGTATAATATCTGCATTTTTAACTGCTGAAATTCTATGAGCTATTATAAAGGTTGTAGAACTTCTCTTATCACTATTTAAGTTATTTAAAAGACTATGTTCAGTTTCCATATCCAGTGCTGATGTAGCATCATCTAATATTAAAATAGGTGCTTTTCTTAAAAGTGCTCTTCCAATAGATATTCTTTGTTTCTGTCCTCCTGAAAGGCCTATACCCCTTTCTCCAATTTCAGTTTCAAATCCATCTTCTAACCTCTCAATAAAGTCAATACAACAGGACTTTTTGCATACATCTTTCACTTCATCTTCTCTAGAGGACTTGTTACTAAATTTAATATTATTCTTAATGGTATCTGAAAATAAGAATATATCTTGTGGAACTATGCTCATGCCTTTTCTTAACGTATTAAGATTGTATTCTTTAACATTAACTCCATCTACTAAAACTTCACCCTCTGATGTATCATAGTATCTTCCAATTAAATTAATAAGAGATGTTTTACCTGAACCTGTAGTTCCCATAACTGCTACTGTACTTCCTGCAGGAACCTTTAAATTTAAATTTTTAAGAATTTCTTCCTCATTATATTTAAAAGTTACATTTTTAAATTCTATATCTCCATTAATATTTTCTGGAGAATATGAACCTTCTTTAACTTCAGATTCTCTATCCATAATCTTAAATATTCTCTTTAAGGAAGCTGAACTTCTAGATATTAGATTTAAAAGCTCTCCAAAGCTTCTCATAGGCCATATGAGATTCCATATATAACCACTAAAAGCTATAAGTGTACCTATTGTAATTTTCTCATTTAAAACAAAGGCTCCACCAAACACAACCATCATTATAAGAGAAATATTAGTTAAAAACTCCATAGCAGGAAAGTATCTTGCGATTATTGATGACTGCTCCATATTTAAATCATAATATTCCTTATTTAATTTCATAAATTTCTTAATTTCAAACTTTTCTCTTGCAAAAGATCTTACAAGTCTTACACCTGCTAAGTTTTCTTCTGCTGTAGTATTTATCTTAGCTGTATTATCACTTAACTTTCCATAGCTTTCTCCAAACTTTTTTTCTAGTTTAAGCCCCATAAATACTATAGGAATCATAACTACAATACATATGAATGTAAGCTTCCAACTTAAACTTAATAAAATAGCTGTTGATAGTACAAAATAAATTATATTTTCTACAAAAAGTCTAAGTCCATAACCTATGGTCTCCCATACAGTTTCTGCATCTTCACCTATTCTTGACATAAGTTCCCCAGTATTCATATCATCGAAATATTTGAATTCTAGAGTTTGAATATGACAAAATAAATCATTTTTCATCTTTTCATGGACTTCACTACTAGATAAATCATAAGTGATTTCTTTTGCATACCCTAATATTGCTTTTAAAATAGTTATTCCAAAGATAGCTGCAATTATAGGATACGCAACTTCTGAGTTTTGACCAATAATTCCTTCATCTAGAAGTTGCTTTTGAAGATAAGGTACACATAAATCCAAAAGAATAATAACAAGCATTGCTATACTTCCTATTGCTATACGTTTTTTATATTCCAAAATGTACTTTGAAATTCTCTTCATCTTTTTCCTCCTTAAATACTAAACTTAAATAAACATGAATACTTAGAAATAATAAAAGACCATGGATAAGTCCATGATCTTTTATAAATAGTTCTATCTAGAATTGAATTAAATATAAAAATAAGCCATGGACCAATAGTCCATAGCCTTAATATTTCAAAATATCACTTAAATTCTCCTTAAAGGTAGGACTAATGTTTATTAAAAATTTACTATTAAATCTAAATCTTAAATAAGCATATTTATTAAACATATTCCTTTCCTCCTTTAATTAAAACTTATTGTTTATGTTTTCCATATTTACAAGTGCATTCCATAAAATAGTGAATGTCAACTCCATTTTTTATTTTTTACTATAAAAATTTAACTTTTATTCTCTCCTGGTGTTAACTTAGTCAAAACTAATGCAATAATTACTATTGCCAAAAATATTTTAACATTGCTACTTAATCCATTTATTATATTTACAACATCTAAAATTTTAGACATGAAGCTCACCTCTTTACATAACATTCATTATCTACTAATACATATCTATGTTTTTAAAGCTATTAATATGTTACTGATTTTAATACAGCAAAAAAAGAGGCTCAATTATGAAATAGAGTGATAAATAAAACTAGCTATTCAAATATAGGTGGACGGCCTTTAAAATTCTTGATTTTATAAGGATGTTTACCCTGT
>NZ_FPBY01000144.1 GCF_900116755.1 Clostridium sp. DSM 8431 | reverse complement strand
TAAGTCTTTTTCACCTAATATTTTCTTTAATTTATCATTTTCCTGAGTTACTTCATTTAATTCTTCTATACTATTCTTTCCCTCAATCAAAGCTTTTCTACCTGGTTTTACCTTAATCTTATCTTTATTCTTTGATTTGCTTATCCAAGTAAAAATTGTACTAGTAGATATTCCATGTTTTCTTCCAACTAAAGAAACATTACCTACCTCTTTCACTTCATTTAATATTTGATTCTTAAATTCTTCTGAATAAGTTTTTCCTTTCATAAATTACCTCCAATAATTACTATATTTAGTATAACCTATACTAATATGCTTTGTCCAAATAATTATCGGGGCTTAAGAGTTTTTATATAAATAAAAAATTTAATAAAGATGAAAATAAAAAAGTATGTCTATAAAGTTTTAGATTTAAGACATACTTTTTGTTTGAATTTTTTATATGATAAACGTAAAATTAATATATGTTAAATTAAACATAGAATGGAGAGTGTCTTTAAGAAGTGATTTTTTCTAATTTAAAGTTAAATGATAAAGAGTCTATTTACCTGCAGATTGAAAATCATATACTTCTATGTATAGAAAATGGAGTACTTACTAAAGGAAGTAAACTTCCTTCCACAAGAGAAGTAAGTAAGTTTTTAAATATAAGTAGGAATTCGGTAGTTTCAGCCTATGAAGACTTAGAAAGCAAGCAAGTTATTGTTACTAAGAGAGGCAAGGGGACATTCATTTCTGTTGATGTACATAAAGAAAGTTATGAAATTAATGTGGATTGGAATAGTAGAATAAATGATTATAGTAGACTTTTAAGAGAAAAAGATATTATAAAGACTGAATTGCCTTATGAAAAGGGTATGATTTCTTTTAAATCTATTGCTCCTGAATCAAGTCTTTTTAATAAAGATGATTTTAAAAGGGCTTTATTAGATGCTTGGAGTAATGAAGAAGAAAATCTTTTGAATTATGGGTATGCTAAGGGATATAAACCTTTAATTGAATATTTATATGAATATATGGAGAGTAAAGGTGTAAGCCTTAAAGATAAGGATATATTAGTAACTAATGGTTTTACAGAAGCCTTTGATATTATTCTTTCATCTTTAACTAAAAAGGGAGATGTTATTTTATGTGAAGAGCCAACTCATAATACTGCACTTAAAATTATGGAATCTCATGGACTTAAGATTGTACAGATTCCTATAGATAAAGGTGGCATAAAGATAGATGCCTTGAAAGAAGCGTTAGATAAATATGAAGTTTCCTTTGCTTATTTAATTCCATCTTATAATAATCCAACTGGAATTGTTACAAAAGGGGATAGGAGAAAAGAACTTATAAAGCTTTTAGAAGAAAAAAACGTACCTATAATTGAAGATGGTTTTAATGAAGAATTATTATATTCAAGTTCACCTATAGAACCTTTAGCTGCTTTAGGGGGAGAAGGAAATGGAATTATATATGTAGGGAGTCTATCTAAAATTTTATTTCCTGGTCTTAGAATTGGATGGATTTTAGCTGATAAAAATCTAATTGATTTATTAGAAAGTGTGAAAAGGGGAAGGACTATACATTCATCTTTTTTAGATCAAAGTTGTTTTTATTATTATTTAAAAAGTGGAGCCTTTAGAAGGTATTTAAAAAATGTTAGAAAGTTTTATCGTGATAAGTATAATTTGGTTATGGAAAATGTAACTAAGTATATAGACTGTGAATATGTAACTGGAGAAGGTGGACTACATATTTTTATAAAACTAAGAAATAATCTAGATGCTAGAAGAGTTTTGGATATATGTTATAAAAGGGGCGTTATATTCATGCCAGGAGATATATTTTATAGCGGAGAAAAAGGAAGAGATACTTTAAGAATAGGATTTGGAAGGGTAAGTGACAGCGACATAGAAAAAGGAATAAAGATAATTGGTGAAGCTGTAGATAAATTAAGTAAAGAAGGATAAGGAGTGTATTTTTATGGCAACAGAAAAGTTATTTTATGAAAATCAATACATAAAAGAATTTGAAGCAGAAGTATTAGAAACAAGAGAAAGTGAAAAGGGATTTGAAATCTTATTAGATAAAACAGCATTTTTCCCAGGAGGGGGAGGTCAAGTCTCTGATAGAGGAACTATTAATGGAATAAGTGTAATAGATATGATTGAAGAGGAAGATAATATTTATCATGTCTTAGAAAAGAATATTGAAGTTGGAACAAAGGTTAAAGGACAGCTTGACTGGGAAAGAAGACTTGATGGAATGCAGCAACATTTAGGTCAGCATGTATTATCTGGAGTATTCTTTAGTGAATTTAATCACAATACAGCAGGAATTCATTTAGGTCATGATATTAGTTATGTTGATATAGTAGGTCAAGTTCCTATGGAAATGATAAGAAAGGCTGAAAGATTAGCTAATAAGATTATTGGTGAAAATCATAAAGTTAATTTTTTATTAACTAATAGAAAAGATGCAGTTAAAATGGGACTTAGAAGAGAACTTGCAACAGATGATGAAAGTATAAGAATTGTAAAAATAGAGGATCTAGATATAAATGCATGTTGTGGAGTACATCCATCTAATACTCTTGAACTTCAAATGATTAAAATTAAGACTGCAGAAAAGCATAAAGGAAACACAAGAGTATACTTTTTAGCAGGCTCAAGAGCAGTTAAGGAGTTTTTAGATAGAAGCAATATTTTAGATGAAGTGAGTATAGAACTTACAACTGGTTATGATGAAGTTATAAAAAGCGTTAAATCTTTAAAAAATAATTTAGAAGAAGCTAAAGAAGAAAATAAGAAGTTAAAAATATCTTTATCTAAATACGAAGCTGAAAACTTAAGAAGTAATGCAGAAAAGATAGGGGATATCAAGTTAATAATAAATGAATTTGAAAATGAAAATAATAAATACTTATCAAAGCTTGCAGAAAAATTAACTGAAAGTGATAATACAGTTGTATTATTTGGATGCAAAGATGTAGAAAAAGCAAATCTGCTATTTGTATGTTCTAAAAACTTAGATAAATTAAATATGGGGGCTATACTTAAAGAAAGTATAGGTATTATTGATGGAAGAGGAGGAGGAAGCAATGTTCAAGCTCAAGGTGGAGGAAAGAAACCTGAGAATTTAAAAGAAGCTTTAAAACATGCTGAAGCCATTATTAAAGAAAGTTTATAATGTTTTGAAAGGAAAAATACAAATGATGGATTTTATGAAAATTTTAAATAACGATACTTCTGATTTAAATGATGAAGAAAGAAAGCAGGCAGAAGAATTTACAGAGCATCTTAGAGAAAAGATGATTCATGATCTTACTTTATTTGAATCAGAAGAATTAATTAGAAAATTGGAAAATGATAAAGAAGAGTTTATAGAGTCAATTGAACAAATTTTTGTAAATGGAGTAAAGGGATATAAAAAGATGAATATGCAACTTCTTATTAATTTATATTTAGAGAGAATTGGAAGAAAAAAATTTGTATCTCTTATAGAAAATTTGCAGTAATAAATTGGATAAATGCTCAATATAATAATAAAGTAAGAAAAAATTAAAAAATTTGTTTCATAGAATTACTAGCTATGGTATAATATCATGGAAACAGGAAGGTGGTTAAAGTAATGAAACACATAAAAACAATAAATAAAACTAACATAAAGAACAGTTTATGTAAGCCAGGATGCAAGGAATGCGCTAATTCATGCCAATCAGCTTGCAAAACTTCTTGTACAGTAGCAAACTTAGAATGTGAAAACTAAATAGCGAAAGAAGAAGATTTTATTGATGGCTTAAGTTTTAAGCCATCAATATGCTTATTGCAAAAGAAATCTCGTAATTTTTAGGTTGCGAGATTAATTTTTAGTTTTTACACTATTTGGAGGGAAAGTAAATGGCATTAATACACAAATTTAAGCAAGGTGGAAATTATTATGTTCTTGATGTAAATACAGGAGCAGTTCACTTAGTTGACGAACTTGTTTATGATATATTAGATGATAACGGAATTAAGACTAAGGTAGATGTTTTAAATGCGTTAAAAGGAAAATATGACGAAGAAGAAATTTCTGAAGCATATGATGAAATTCAAGAATTAGCTGAAGATGGAGTTATTTATTCTGAAGATCAATATGAAGAAATAGCACACAGCTCAATGGATGATAGAGATTACATAAAGGCAATATGTCTAAATGTTATTCATGGATGTAACTTAAGATGTAAATATTGCTTTGCAGATGAAGGTGAATATCATGGACATGGTGGAGTTATGTCTGTAGAAACTGCTAAAAAAGCAATAGAATATGTAATAAAGAGAAGCGGTCCTAGAAAGAATATCGAAATAGACTTATTTGGTGGAGAACCAACTCTAATAATGGATAAACTTAAAGAAGTTATAGCTTTTGCTAGAGAAAATGAAAAGAAGTGGGGTAAAAATATTAGATTTACAATGACTACTAATGCTACACTTCTTGATGATGACATGATGGATTTCATGGATAAAGAAATGGGTAATATAATCCTTTCATTAGATGGTAGAAAAGAAATTAATGATAAAACAAGAATAAAGGCTGATGGTACAGGTTCTTATGACGATATCGTACCTAATATTAAGAAGATGATATCAAAGAGAACTAAGGGTAAAACTTACTATGTAAGAGGAACATTTACTAGAAACAACCCTGATTTCTTCAATGACGTACAAGCTATGTTAAATGAAGGCTTTAGAGAAATTTCAATAGAACCAGTTGTTCTTGAAGATGGACATAACTTAGCAATAAGAGAAGAAGATTTAGAAACAATCAATAAAAACTATGATATGTTATATGAAGATATGAGAAGAAGATTATATGAAGGTGATCCATATACTTTCTATCATTTCATGATTGATTTACAAGGTGGACCTTGTGTATATAAGAGAATATCAGGATGTGGAGCAGGTTTTGAATATGTAGCTATTACTCCACAAGGTGAAGTATATCCATGTCACCAATTTGTTGGTAAAGAAGAATATAAATTAGGTGATATATATGAAGATACTTTCGATTCAGAATTAGCTAAGAAATTTAAGAAAGCACATATTTACAATAAGCCTAAATGTAGAGATTGTTGGGCTAGATTCTACTGCAGTGGTGGATGCCAAGCTAACAATGTAAACTTCAATGGAGACATGAACATTCCTTATGAAATAGGATGTAAAATGCAAAAGAAGAGAATAGAATGTGCTATAGCTCTTAAGGCTGAACAACTTGAAATATTAAGAGAAGCAGAAGGAAAATAAAAATGAAGGAATATATATTAGATAATGGAATTAAGCTGATATATATTAAAGGAACTTCAGATTTAACATCAATTTCAATTGCATTAAATGCAGGGGCAGCTCAGGATGGAGAGATTCTAGGAGTTGCCCATGCTGTTGAACATATGATTTACAAGGGAACTGAAAATAGAACAGAAGCAGAGATTAATGAACTTTCTAGTAAAATCTTTGGTTTTACAAATGCTATGACTAATTATCCTTACGTTGTCTTTTACGGAACATCATTAAAGGAAGACTTCGAAAAGGGAGTAGAGTTATTTTCAGATATATTAATAAATCCTGTTTTTAGTATAGAAGGATTTAATGAAGAAATGGATGTTATTAAACAAGAATTAAAAGAATGGGATGAGGAGCTTGATCAGTTTTGCGAGGACAAGCTCCTTTTTAATTCTCAGAATAATAGATTGAAGTACCCGATAATAGGAACAGCTGAAGACTTAAATAAAATTAAATTAGAGGATTTAAAGGACTTTTATAAAAGGTATTATTCTCCTAAAAATATGACTATAGCTATATCATCTAGCTTTCAGGCTGAAGAAGTAATAAGAATAGTTAATAAATACTTTAAAAATATGAAATGTGAAAATGATGTTATTCTCCATGAAGAATGCTATAAAGACATTAATTTTGGTGTATTTAAAGATAGGAGAGATGGAGTTAAAATTAGCAGAGTACAGATAAACTTTGATATAAGTGACCTTTCAGAAAAAGAAATAAAGGCCCTTAGAATATTTAATGAGTATTTTGGAGAAGGAGTTAATTCATTACTCTTTGACAAGCTAAGAACTAAGAGTGGTCTTGTATATGATGTACTTACAACTATTTCTTATGAAAGCTATATAAAGCTTTATAAAATAATGTTTACTACTTCAAAGGATAAGGTAAAAGAAGCATTAAAGGAAGTAGATAAGTCAATAGATGAAATTAAAATCTTAAGTGATAGTAAAATAGAAGAATTAATAAAAAGCATAAGAATTAAAAAACTATTTAAAGAAGAACAAAGCATAAGATATACAAATTTAGTAGCAACCTATGGTGTTATGTTTAAAGATGCTATGGCTTATGATAAAGCTTATAGAGATTTTAATGATATAACTGGAAAGTTTATTTATGATACAGCAAAAAAAGTATTAGATAAAAAGTCTATAGAAATAATAAGTTAAGGAGTAGTATATGGAAAAAGATTTACCACTATTAAATGAACTTATTAATTATCATAAAGAAAATAATATTTTATATTCTATGCCTGGAAATAAGGCAGGGAAAGCCTTTGAAAGAGAAGAAATGGGTAAATACTTTGCACAAAACTTAGGTTATCTTGATATTACAGAAGTTGACCCTTTAGATAATCTTCATCATCCAGAAGGTGTTATAAAGGAAGCTAAAGAAGCTTTAGCTAAAACTTATAATGTAAAAAAGGCTTATTTTTTAGTTAATGGCACAACAGGTGGAAATTTAGCAGCTATTTTTTCATGCTTTGAAGAAGGTGATGAAGTAATCTTAGAGAGAAACTGTCATAGATCTATATATAATGCTGTTATTATGAGAAAACTTAAGGTGCATTGGATTGAAGTTATAGGCTCTATTATGCTAGATAAATCTTCAGGAGTATTTTTACCTCCAAATGAAGAATCTATAATAAATGCAGTAAATAAGTATACTAAGGCTAAAGGAATAATATTAACTTCTCCTAATTATTTTGGAATTTCTTATAATTTAGAAAAAGCTATAAGCTGTATAAAAGAAAGAAAATTAAAAGTTATTATAGATGAAGCCCATGGAGCGCACTTTGGTATTACAGAAAAGTTACCTAAAAATATTGCTTCTTTAGCTGATATTACAATTACTAGTGCTCATAAAACATTACCAGCATTAACAGGTGGATCTTATCTTTTAAGTAACTTAGAGGATAATAAATTAGATTTTTATGTTAGTGCATTTATGACAACTTCACCATCCTATCTTATTATGGCATCCTTAGATTATGCTAGATTTTATTTAGATAATTACGGAAAAGAGGATTATGAAAATCTTATAGATGAAGCTAATAGATATAGAGAAAAAATAAATGCTTTAAATAAGGTTCATATATTAGCAAAAGAAGATTTACCTAAAGGTTATGAAATAGACTCAAGTAGATATATTTTAATTTTGCCTAAGGGCTATAGTGGAGGAAAACTTTTAGAATATTTAAGAGAGCAGAGGGTTCAGTGTGAAATGAGTTTTTCAGATGGAGTAGTTTTGATTCTTTCACCATATAATGCTGATAAAGATTTAAATACTTTATATAATATAATAAAAGATATGAATATGGAGCTATTTAAAGATGAGTTAATGGAAAATAGAATAAATCTATTTGAAAATACACCAACTAAGGTTTTAGAGCCTTATGAAGTTTTTAATATTGAAGGTGAATATAAAAAATATAAAGAATCTGAAGGATATTTATTAAAGGGAGCCATTGTTCCTTATCCACCAGGAATACCTATAGCAAGTCCTGGAGAAAAAATAGATTCCTATCTTATACAGAAAATAGATGAATGTATTAAAGATAATATTACTGTTTTAGGAATTAAAGATAGCTTAATAAGTGTTTGTAAGATTGATAATAAAAATACTGGTGACTAAATATAGCGCCAGTATTTTTTCTTTTATTTTAGACTTAAAAAATTAGGGAAAGTAACACTTATAATAGAGCCAATAATTGCAATGAAAATTCCTATATTTCTTAAGGTCTTATTTTCTTTTCTCACTCCTAACATCATAAGTATAATTCCAACAATAATAACTAATGTGCTCAAAACAAAGAACCTCCTAAGTGAATATAAAACAATTGTACAATAATTTTACAGATAAATCAGTATAATTATTTATTAAAGGCTCAATTACTAAATAAAGTGATAAATGAAACTAGCTATTCAAATATAGGTGGACGGCCTTTAAAGTTCGTATTTATATAAGGATGTTCTCCCTTTATAAATAATGGATATTCTTGAATTTCATCAAAAATATATTTAAATAAGGATAAATAATTAGCTAAATATTTAGTAGAAACACCTCTATAAACTGATATAAATCTTTTTATATTACTGTGAATACTATTTATTTTTTGAATATTAAAACCTTTGAAACTATGCTTTCCTTTTGGAATTGCTATATGATTGAGCTTACAATAGGAAGATAAAGATTTATATGAATATAAACTATCAG
>NZ_FPBY01000091.1 GCF_900116755.1 Clostridium sp. DSM 8431 | reverse complement strand
TTTTTTATTTTATTCAGTTGTAAAATTATTCAAGCATTTTTGCACTATTATAGTTTAATAGTAGCTTCAAGTGAAAAAATTATTATAGATGGCTTAAGTGATATTTATGTTATAGAAAATAACGGAAAAATAGTGCTTGGCAAAAGAAAAAATATATCTAAGATTAAGGAATTTAGAAATGCATAGTAAGAAAAAAATATTAGTATGTGCCCATTATTTTTATCCAGATGTGGCATCAACAGGACAAATTTTAACTGAGTTATGTGAAGGTTTAAGTGATACTTTTGATATTACAGTTATATGTACAGTGCCAAGTTATAGTGGAAAAATTGAAGAAAAGTATAAAAATAAAAAGTTTTATGAGGAAGACTATAAGAATATAAAGTTAATAAGAGTAAGTGTACCTGAGTTTGATAAGAAGAAAAAGCTTAGTAGGGTAGCTAATATTGTTACATATTTTATAAATGCAATAAAAGCTATTAGAAAACTTCCAAACCAAGATTATATATTTACAATTTCACAACCTCCTATTTTAGGAGGACTACTTGGAGTTATCGCAAAGAAGCTTAAAAAGGGAAAACTTATATATAATATTCAAGACTTTAATCCAGAACAGACAATGGCTGTTGGATATACAAAGAATAAACCAATTTTAAAAGCTGCGTTAAAAGCTGATAAATATAGCTGTAAGAATTCAGATAAGATAATTTTAGTTGGCAGAGACATGATAGAAACATTAAAAAATAGGTTTAAGAATGCTAATGTGCCAAAGAATGTAGTAATAAATAATTGGATAGATGAAGAAAATATAAGACCTTTAAGTAAAGATGATATAAATGTAAAAAGTATTAAAGAGAAATATGATATAGATAACACATTCATAATAATGTATTCAGGGAATATCGGACTTTATTACGATTTAGAAAACTTAATAAAGGTAATAGGAAAATTTAAAGATAGGGATGATGTACTATTTCTTTTTGCAGGGGATGGAACTGTGAAAAATAAAATAGAGAATTATTCAAAGGAACAATCTTTAAGTAATGTTAAGTTCATTCCATATCAGCCAAAAGAGAAATTGAACTATTCATTGAACTTAGCTGATGTACACTTGGTAGTTAGTGCTAAGGGAATTAAAGGCGTATCTGTACCAAATAAATTATATGGTGTTATGGCAGCAGGAAAGCCTGTAATTGGAGTACTTGATGAGGGCTCTGAAGCTAGATATATAATTGAAGAATCAGACTGTGGAATTTGTGTTGAACCTGGAAATTATGATGAGGTTTATAAAACAATTAATTATATTTTAGAGAATAAAAATAAAATGAAATTTCTTGGGAATAATGGGAGAAGTTATTTAGAGAGAAAGCTTAAAAAACAAATTTCAATTGATAAATATAGAAAAGAAATTTTATCAATATAACGGGGGAGTAATTTTATGAGAAAAGTAGCATTAATAACAGGGATAACAGGTCAAGATGGATCTTATCTTGCAGAGTTATTAATAGAAAAAGGATATGAGGTCCACGGAATAATAAGAAGACATAGTACTATAAGTACTACTAGAATAGATCACTTATTTGAAGACCCTGAAATAGGAAATAAGAGCTTATTTCTGCATTATGGAGATTTAACAGATTCAAGTAATTTAAATAGATTAATAGAAAAAATTCAACCTACTGAAATTTATAATTTAGCAGCTCAATCTCATGTTGCAGTTTCTTTTGAAGTACCAGAATATACAGCTGAAGCAACAGGAACAGGTACTTTGAGAATATTGGATGCTATAAGAGAATCAGGAGTTAAATGTAAATTCTATCAAGCATCAACATCAGAATTATTTGGAGGAATTCCAGGTACAGCTCCTCAAAGTGAAAAAACACCTTTTTATCCTAAGAGTCCATATGGTGTAGCTAAACTTTATTCATATTGGATAACAGTTAACTATAGAGAATCATATGGCTTATTTGCGTGCAATGGTATTCTGTTTAACCATGAATCACCAAGAAGAGGCGAAACTTTTGTTACTAGAAAAATTACAAGAGCTGTTGCATCTATTGTAGCAGGAAAGCAAGAAAAATTATCTTTAGGAAATCTTGATGCTAAGAGAGACTGGGGATTTGCAGGAGATTATGTTGAAGGAATGTGGAGAATTTTACAACAAGACAAGCCTGGAGACTATGTATTGGCTACTAATGAAACACATACAGTAAGAGAATTTGTTGAACTTGCATTTGCTGAAGTTGGAATAGATATGGAATGGCAGGGAATTGGTGTGGAAGAAAAAGGATATGATAAGGCAACAGGAAAAATCTTAGTTGATGTAAATCCAAGATATTTTAGACCAGCAGAAGTTGAATTGCTTTGGGGAGATAGTAGCAAGGCAGAAAAAGAATTAAATTGGAAGAGAAAAGTAAGTTTTAAAGAACTAGTTGCTATGATGGTTGATTCTGATATGAAAGAAATAGCAGGTATGGATGTAGAAGAATATTTATCTAAATCTGAAGCAGCATGTACAAAATAGATAAAAATTAAGGGAAGTGTAGAGGTTATGAATAAGAATAGCAAGATTTTTGTTGCTGGTCATAGAGGATTAGTTGGATCAGCCATAGTTAGAAATTTAAAATCAAAGGGATATAATAATTTGATTTTTAGAACTCATAAAGAATTAGATTTAACAAATCAGATGGATGTAAGAAAATTCTTTGAAGAAGAAAAACCTGAATACGTATTTTTAGCAGCAGCAAAGGTTGGAGGAATAAATGCAAATAATACTGCTCCTGCAGATTTTATTTATGAAAATCTAATGATTCAAAATAATGTTATAAAAGCAGCTCATGATTATAAGGTAGAGAAACTTTTATTTTTAGGAAGTACATGTATATATCCTAAAATGGCAGAACAACCAATTATTGAAGATGCATTATTATCAGGATATCTTGAACCAACTAATGAAGCATATGCAATTGCAAAAATATCAGGACTTGAAATGTGTAAATTCTTTAAGAGACAGTATAATGATAACTTTATAAGTTGTATGCCAACTAATTTATATGGACCTAATGATAATTATGATTTAAATACATCTCATGTACTACCTGCATTAATTAGAAAGTTCCATGAAGCAAAAGTAAATAATGATGAAACAGTAGAAATATGGGGCACAGGAACTCCACTTAGAGAATTCTTATATGTAGATGATATGGCAGATGCTTGCGTATTCTTAATGGAAAATTATGATGGAGAACAACATGTAAATATAGGTACTGGTAAGGAAGTTAGTATAAGAGAATTAGCGGAAACTGTTAAAGAAGCTATAGGGTTTGAAGGTGAATTGGTATTTAACAAAGATATGCCAGATGGTACTCCAAGAAAGTTAACTAATGTAGATAAATTAAATTCATTAGGCTGGAAATATAAAGTTGAATTGAAAGACGGAATTAAAATGGCATATGAAGATTTCTTGAAGAGTAATTAGGTGAAAAGATGTTAAAAAGTAATTATTTTAAGTTATTTATGAAGATTAATGGTGTAAAATTCGGAAAAAAATTAAATCTACATGGAATACCCATTATTTTTAAAAAGAAATATTCAAATTTAGAAATAGGAGATAATTGCACTATCAAAAGTAGTTTTTTGTCTAATTTAGTAGGGCTTAGTCAGAGAACTATTATTATAGCTAGAACTAGAGACGCAAAGATAGAAATAGGAAACAATGTAGGTATTTCTGGAACAACTATCTATGCAAGAAAATCTATAAGTATTGGAGATAATACTTTAATAGGTGCTAATGTAAAAATATTAGATAATGATTTTCATCCGTTGGAGGTTAAAGATAGAAATGGTAATAAAATTGATGCAATAAAAAGTTTACCTATAATTATAGGGGAAAATTGTTTTATTGGGTGTAATTCAATAATATTAAAAGGATCTAAGATAGGTAATGGATCTATTGTAGGAGCAGGAAGTGTTGTGTCAGGTAGTTTTGAAGATAATGTAATTATTGCAGGTAATCCTGCTAAGGTAATAAAAAAGTTATCATAGGAGAAAAAGAGAGACATGAAAAAAGTAATAGGAATTATTGGACAATTTCCACCGCCTATACATGGTTTATCAAAGGCTTTAGATACTTTGTATAATTCATATTTAAATGACAAGTATAAGTTAGTTAAGTTTGATATAACAAGTAATAAAAAAATATTATTAAATCTATTTCATTTAGTAAGAACTAACTGTGATTTACATTATTTAACTATTTCGCAAAGTGTTTTGGGGAATATTAGAGATATTATAATATTGACTATTATTATTTTAAAGCAAAAAAAAATAGTAATACATTTACATGGTGGTGGGTTTAGAAATTTATTAGATAACAAAATGCCTTATGTTCAAAGAAAAATGAATTATTATATTTTAAATAAAGTAGATAAATTAATTGTTTTAGGAGATTCATTAAAGAGTAATTTTAAAGGTATAGTAAATGATGAAAAAATATATACAATTAAGAATTGTGTGGATGATGATTATGTGTTAAATGATGATGATTTTGATGCAAAGATTAGTGATTTTGAAAATAAGGATGTTCTAAAGATACTTTATTTAAGTAATTTTGTTAAAGAAAAGGGATTCAAAGAAGTATTAGAGTTATCTAGATTATGTAATCAAAATAATATGAAAGTAAAGTTTATATTTGCTGGTAAATTTTTTGATAAAAAGGACAAAGAGTATTTTTTAAATTTTGTAGAAAATAATAATTTGAATAGAGTTATTGAATATAGAGGAATTGTAAAAGGTAGGGAAAAGATTGAGTTATTAAGAGAATGTGATTATTTTATTTTATTAACAAGATATAAAAATGAAGGACAACCAATATCGATAATTGAAGCAGCGGCTAATGGTTTAAGAGTAATATCAACGAATCATGCTGGAATAAAAGATATTCTTAATAGTGAGGAAATGATAATGTATGACAAAAATGAAATAGTTATTAAGGATATTGTTAAAAAGATAGAGTATGAATATTCAAATAGACAACCGATAATAAAAATATTAATAAATAATAGAAAAAAAATATTAAGTGAATTTTCAGAAAGTCAGTATTTATGTAGTATTGATAAGATATTTAGAGCGACATAAAGATATTAATATATAGTCACAAAAATATTAAGTATTTTTAAAAGCTAGATATATGAGAGGTAAGAAGTGTGGATGATTTAAAGAGAGAAAAAATAGTGTATATTGTTCTAATTCCAATGATTTTACAAATTATCTATTTTTATATTTGTCTAAGATATAAGAGTGATATAAATCTCTTAGCTATAATTATACCAACTGTAATTGGATTAGGGATAAATTCTTTAATTGAAACAAGAAAATATTTAATAGGTAAAGTTTTTTTAATAATGTGGCTAGGAGGCTATTATATTTCATTTTTTAATTTAAGCTCTTTGCAGTATGTAGTTGATTATAAAACTATAACGCGATTATATATATTTTTAATTGGGTTCATACCTATAATAATAGAGAAAATATATAGTCTGATGTCAAAAAACAAGAGGATTTTTTGGAATAAGTATGAGCTAAATAAAAAGCAGAACATAGTAGTATTGATATTATTTATAATACATATATGTATATATATATATGAATCTAAACAGACAGGAATACCCTTATTTATTGGACAACGTGTTGAAAGTATAGGAGCAATACATGTTGCCGGTGAGGTATTATTAAGAGTTGTATTTTATGTTGCTTCTTATAATTTATTAATAAATAAAAAATATATTTGTTCAATTATTTCTTTATGGGGGATAATTTATTCAATATTAACAATGTCAAGATCGTTAACAATTCATTTTACATTATATGTATTGTTATTATCATTTGTCTATAGAATATTTTCTATAAAAAAGATTATAAGTATTATGATAATAGTTCTTGTATTTTTTGGTGTTATGGGAAATGTTAGAAATGGTAGCGATTTTAATATAAATGAATATGCATCTATGAAAATAGATAATAAAGTCTTGGGGTGGATATATTGTTATATTGGACCTAATTATGATAATCTTGCTTTGCAAATGCAAAATGGTGAACCTACATATACACTTAGTAATACATTATCTCCAATCATTACTGTATTAGATTTAGATAAAAAATTATCGTGGTACGATACTTCATATTTATATATAGGTAAATTAAATATAGGCACAATATATAGAGATTATGTATGTGATTGGGGAAATAAAGGAGCTGTATTTTTATTTTCTATTACAATATTTATCATAAATTGTATGTATTACAATAAGAGGACTAAAAGTATAATTAGAATTATCATATTATCAGAAGTTGGAATATGCTTTTTTACGAATCATTTTACATCAAGTGTTTTTTGGTTAGGTATTACTATTGTATGTTTTATAGATTTTTTATCTTCTGAAAAACGGTTAAAAGAATAATTAGTAAGGAGTATTATTAATGAAGAAAAAAAATAAGCTTACTCAAATAATAATATATTCAATATCAGTTTATCTTGGACAATTCTTTAAAGGACTATCATCTATTATTCTAAGTGGATTTTTAGGACCTATAGGAAGAGGGCAATACTCCTATTTTAATTTATATTATCAGTATCTTCAATACGGAAGTTTTGGAATAAGATATGCAACAGATAAGA
Organism: Clostridium sp. DSM 8431; assembly: GCF_900116755.1. GTDB lineage: Bacteria > Bacillota > Clostridia > Clostridiales > Clostridiaceae > Clostridium. Next base: position 7,540 of record NZ_FPBY01000091.1, on the reverse strand, counting down.
ATTTACCTTTAGTATATGATGATAATAATAAAGAAAGAATTAAAGAATTTGAAGTAAAGAGTAGAACATCTCTATTTATATTTCAATTGATAGCATCAATTTTATTTATTATATATGTTTCTATATTTGAAAATAATGATTTAAAAATACTTATAATAGTAACTATAATTTCAAGTTTATTTTATTATATAAATGAATTTTATAAGGCTATTTATAGAGCCGAGCAAAAAATAATGAAGATATCTAGATATACGATTTTATATTATTCATTTATGGGAATAACTCAAATTATAGCTATATATTTTTGGAAAATACAAGGAGCCGTGTATTCATTATTTCTATGTAATGTATTATTTTATATTTTCTACTTTAAAAAAGGAAGAGTGAATAATATAAAATTAGAATTTGATTATAAATTTACAAAGATGTTATTTAAGGACGGATTTATACTTTTTATAAACGGAATTACAGTGTTTACCATAATGAGTATGGATAAATTTTTTATAATAAACTTTTCAAGTAATAGAGATTTTGATTTGGGATTATATACTTTTGCAACTATGTTTTTTGGAATGTTTCAGATTTTACCTAATTGTATAGCAGAGGTACTTTTTCCTGATTTACTGATAAGAATAAAAAATGATACAAAAGAAGAAGTTGGAAAATATTTATCTGAATCTATAAAGACTTTGTCGAAAGTTTTCTTTGTAATAATTTCATTATCAATTATAGGATATCCATTGTTTGTAAAGATTTTTATGAAAGATTATATTAACTCAATAAATCTATTTCAAATTATTATAATCGGAATATATTTTATAGCAATACAATCCTTATGCTCGTATGCATTGGTAGGTATAGGTAAAAAACAAGTGGTATTCTTTATTTCATTTATATCGTTACTTGTTTCTATTTTTATTAATTTATTAGGAATAAAAATTTTTGGTTTTGGACTTATAGAGATTGCAGCAATGTCGGCAATAACTTATATGGTATATGCTTCAATATATTTATTCGTTATATATTACCATTATAAGCAGGAGTATGGAAATTTTCTTTGCAATTTATTATTTGAAACGGTAAAGTTAGTTGTACTTGTAATAATTAATATAATTAATTTTTTTAATATGTATATGAATTTAATATATATATTAGATATTATTTTTGTTTCTATATTACTATATAAAAAATTAAGAAATAATAAGAAAATTCAAGATAATAAAATTAAAGTAGAAGCATATTAATATTTGTTATATGGGGAGGAAGTATATGAGAAAAAAAAATATGATGTTTCTTATTGATACTGCATTAAATTATGTCAATTTTTTTAAAAATTTATCTAGTAAAATAGATAATTATGCAAATTGCTTTTATGCTTGTGAGAGTCATTTTCCGGAAGTGAGATATAATTCGTTTATAAATAGTAATAATAAATTTTATTATTCTAATTACAAAATTAATACAAAGAAATTTAAATATGATATTAATATTAGCAATTTAGATGAAAAGTATAATTTAAGAAAAGGATATTTTTCTGATTTTGATAGGCATCAATGGTTTAATTTTAGAAGAGATTTAGATGAACGTGCAGATCAAGAAATTGAATATCTTATAAATTATTTTATGGAAATAATTAAGGACAATAATATTGATTATATTGTTTATGAAAATGTATCAAATATATTTTCTTTTGCAGCATATATAGCAGCAAAAGAATTAGGAATAAAGTACATTGGATTTATTGTGAGTAAAATACCATCCACATATGACATTTGGTTTGATATGTATGGTAACATAGATAAAATAAATGAAGATTTCAATAGATTTGATGAAGATAAGTTAAGTGATGAAGTTAAAAGTTATATAAATAATTATTATAAAGAATGTTCTAATAAAAAACCTGAATACTTGAAAAATGATATAAAAAGTTATAATATAAATTACTTTAAATATTACTTAAATAAAATTGGATTAATAAAAAATTACACTATGTATACTATTGGAAATAAAGAAGATAGAAAAAATTCATTAGGTATGGATAATCCAATAATTAATTCAATAAAAAGTATAAATAGAAATATAACTAGAAAAATAAAGATAAGACATTTAAATAATTTTAAAAACAAGTACTTTGATAAAGTAGAAGAGGGAGAAAGTTTTGCTTTATATCCATTACATTTTCAACCAGAATCATCAACATCTGTGAATGCTATGTATTTTGTTAATCAATATGAAGTAATAAAGAATGTTGCATTTTCTATGCCGATTGGTATGAAATTATATGTTAAAGATCATCCACATGCTTTTGGATATTTTTCATTAGATTTTTATAAAAAAATAAAGAGAATACCAAATGTAAAGTTAATACATTGTGATGAAAATGTAAATTTACTTGTAAATAAAATGAAATTTTTGGTTACATTAACAGGGACTATGGGATATGAAGCTTTACTACAGAAAAAACCTATTCTATCATTTGGAAAGATATCATATAATGTGCATCCATATTGTTTTAATATATCAAGATATGAAGATATATTTGATACAATAAAAAAAATACTAAAAAGTAATTATGATAAGTTTGACGAGTATAATAAAAGACTAATTTATGCATACAAGAATAATGTTTATAATGGAATTTTAGTTATGTATGATTATACAAAAAGTAGCATGGATTTAATAGCAGAAAACTTAATTAATATATTACAGGACGGTGAGAAGAATGTTTAAGGGGAAAAGAATATTGGCAGTAATAACTGCTAGAGGTGGATCTAAAGGAATAAAAAATAAAAATATAAAAAAGTTAAATGGAATTCCATTAATAGATTATAGCTTTCAAGCATGTAAAAATAGTAAGTATTTAGATAAAGTTATCTTATCATCTGATGATAAAAATATTATAGACTTTGCAATATCAAAGGGGATAGAAGTTCCATTTGTAAGACCACCAGAGTTAGCAACAGATGAGGCAACATCTTTTTCAGTTATAAAACATGCAGTTAATTTCTTTGAAAATATAGGAGAAAATTTTGATTATATAGTAACAATTCAACCAACATCACCATTTAGGACAAGCAATAATATAGATGAAGCAATAGAATCTTTAATAAATGATGGTGAAGCAGATTCATTAGTTTCAGTTTCGGATATAGAATATCATCCTTATTGGATGAAAAAAATTAATAATGGTTATTTAGAACCATTTATGAGTATAGATGAAAAAAGTATTACTAGAAGACAAAATTTACCTCAGTTATATAAGATGAACGGAGCTATATTTATAAGTAAAAAGATACTAATAACTGAAGGTACTGCAATTTTAGGGGAAAAGGTTAAACCTTATTATATGGATTTAAAAGCATCTATAGATATAGATACAATTGAAGATTTTAAAATGGCTGAATATGTTTTGAAAAATAAGGAGTTATAGGGGTTATTATGGATAAAGTAAAAATAGGAAATAAATATATAGGTAAAAATGAGAAGGTATATATAGTAGCAGAGCTTGGTGTAAATCATAATGGAGATATGAATATTGTAAAAGAATTGATTGATAAAGCATCAGAAGCAGGAGTTGATGCAATAAAGTTTCAAAAATTTAAAACAGAATCCTTAGTTACAAAAGACTCACCTAAAGCTAAATATCAAGAGGTTACAACAGATGCATCAGAATCTCAATTTGATATGTTAAAAAGACTTGAATTAAATGAAGAAAATTTAAAGGAGCTATATGCATACGCAAAGTCAAAAAATATAGAGGCTTTTGCAACTCCCTTTGATGATGCTAGTGTTGATTTTTTATATGATTTGGGAATTAAGGCTTATAAGGTTGGTTCAGGAGATATAACTAATATACCTATGTTAAAAAGAATTGCAAAAACAGGATTGCCAATAATCCTTTCTACTGGTATGTCAACTCTTGGAGAGATTGAAGAAGCATTAGAGGCTATAAGAAGTCAAGGAAATGATGATGTTGTATTAATGCATTGCACATCAAATTATCCATCTGATGAAAATGATGTTAATTTAAAAGCTATGAATACAATGATGCAAGCTTTTCAATTACCTACAGGATATTCTGATCATACAATGGGTACAGCAGTATCAGTAGCGGCAGTAGCTAGAGGTGCAGTTATAATAGAAAAACATTTTACATTAGATAGAAGTATGCCAGGACCAGATCATATGTCATCATTAGAACCAGAAGAATTAAAGCAATTAGTACAACAAATAAGGGCAGTAGAAAAAGCTTTGGGTTCACCAATTAAGAAACCAAATAAATCGGAATATGAAGTTAAAAATGTTGCTCAAAAGAGCATTGTATCTGCTTGTGATATAAAAAAAGGTGAAATAATAAGCGAGGAAATGCTTACATGTAAAAGACCATCATCAGGAATTAAACCTAAGTATTTTGAACTTGTAGTAGGAAGAGTTGCTAAGAAGGATATAAAATCAGATACAATTATAAATATTGATATGATTTAAATGTCAGGGGGATAAATAACATGAGAAGTGTATGTGTAGTAACAGGAACTAGAGCTAATTATGGACGATTGAAAACAGTTATGAATGCAATAGAGAAAAGTAATGAATTAGAATTGAAGTTAATCGTAACTGGAATGCATCTTGTACCAGAGTGCGGATATACAATAAATGAAATAAGAAAAGATGGTTACAAGATAGATGAAATTGTTGATATGAATTTATCTAATAATAGTGCATCAGGAATGTGTAAATCTCTAGGATTAGGACTTATAGGAATGACTCAAGCTATAGAAAGAATTAAACCAGATATTATTTTAATATTAGGGGATAGGGATGAAGACTTAGCACCAGCAATTATTGGCGCACACATGAATATACCAGTAGCACATATTCATGGTGGTGAAGTTACTGGAAGTATAGATGAATCAATACGACATGCTATTACGAAATTTTCTCATATACATTTTACTGCTAATGAAGATAGTAAAGAGAGAGTAATAAAATTAGGAGAACAATCTAAATATGTATTTAATGTGGGTTCGCCGGGACTAGATTCAATTTTAAATATAGAATATAAATCTAAAGACGAACTATTTAATGAATATAAACTTGATATTAATAAAAGAAGTATTTTATTAGCACAACATCCTGTTACAACAGAATCTTCAAATGCAGCTATTCAAATTAGAGAAACAATGGAAGCAATAAAAAAGTTAAACATGCAGACTGTTTTGATTTATCCTAATTCAGATGCTGGAAGTAGTGAAATGATAAGAGTTATAGAAGAATATAAAAATTTTGATTTTATAAAAATGTATAAGAATATTCCTTTTGAAGATTACCTTGCTTTATTAAAATATTCTGATGTTATGGTTGGAAATTCAAGTAGTGGAATAATGGAAGCACCATCATTTAAACTTCCTGTTATTAATATTGGAACAAGACAAAATGGAAGATTACAATCATTAAATATAATAAATTGTGATTATAGTACAAATGAAATTATAGAAAAGATTGAATATGTATTAAATGATAGCTTATTTAAAGAAAAGTTAGATAAATGTATAAATTTATATGGGGATGGAAAAACAGGAGAAAAAATAGCTGAAGTTCTTAGCAATATAAAAATTGATAAAAATCTTATTCAAAAGAAGATTACATATTAATGAAGGTGAGATTATGAATAATATAATAATTATTGGAGCAGGAGGTCAATCTCAGGTTGTTCTTGAAGCTCTTGAATATTATAAAGAAAATAATGTTATTGGATATTTAGATAATGATGTAACCCTTAAGGGTAAGATAATAAGTGGATATCCTGTAATAGGAAATATATCAAAGTTAAGTGAACTAATAGATAAGAAATTAATTGATTCGGCAATAATTGCTATAGGAGATTCATATGCTAGGAAAAAATACTCTAAATTAATAGAAGAAAAAAATTTAAGGGTAGTGAATGCAATACATCCTAAAAGTATAATTTCAAATAGAGCAAAGCTGGGGAAAGGTATTTTTGTAGGAGCTGGAGCTGTAATTGGACCATATTCAGAAGTTGATGATTATTGTATTGTTAATGTTAATTCAGTTATACCTCATTATAATAAAATAGAGAGTTATGTTAATATAGCTCCGGGTGTTTCCATGGGGGGAGGATGTAAGATTGGACATAACTCATTTATTGGAATAGGAGCTTCTTTAAAACAATATATAAATATTGTACATGATTGCATAGTAGGAGCAGGAGCAGTAGTTATATGTGATCTTAAAGAAAGTGGTGTTTATGTTGGAATTCCAGCAAAACAAAAAAATATATCAAACAAGGATATAGTATATAAAATAAGCGATATATAATTAAGGGGACTTATATATGGTAAAATTAAGTGTTAAATCAAGAGATTATGGTATAGATTTACTCAAAATCTTATCTATGTTTATAATTGTATTATTGCATGTATTAGGCCGAGGAGGAATACTTAATAATTGAATACTATAATATCATTATGGCTTGAAGTTGTATTTTATTCAGTTAGTATAAGTATAATGTTTAACATATTTTTTTCAGAAACTATTAATGTTAAATATATAATTCAATCTTTTTTTCCTATATTATATGATAGGTATTTGTATTTTACAGCATATTTTGCAATGTACTTTTTTATACCTATTTATAATTTTTTGTTACACAATTTGGGAAAGAAATATACTAGGTTGTTAATTTTACTATCAATTATTATTTTTTCTATAATGCCAACTGTAATGCGAAATGTTATTTTTATAACGAGAAGAGGATATAGCATGTTATGGTTATCTATTTTATATATTATAGGAGCGTATATAAAAAAGTATTCTATATGCATGAAGAAAAGTTTTAAATTTTTAATTGTTATGTATATAACTTCAATGTTAATTACTTGGGGTAGCAAGTATGTTATAGAGTCTCTATCATGCTTTTTTTATGGAAGTATGAAAGAAGAAAAATTACTCATAGAATATACTTCTCCTACAATTTTGTTATCTGCAATAAGTTTATTAATTATATTTGCAAAACTAGATGTTAAAAGTAGTTTCCTAAAAAAATAATTAGAATCTTAGCGCGTGGTTCATTTGCAGTATATCTTATTCATGCACACCCTCTTATATATTTTCAAATAATAAGTGATAGATATATAAGTTATTTAAAGCATCCATGTATACTATTAATAGTATAAATAATTTGTACAGTTATTTTAATTTTTGTGGTTTCTATAATTTTAGACTTAATAAGATATAGTATTTTTAACATATTTAAAATTACTCAACTATCTAAGTTTATTGAAAAAAGAATATCTAAACAAATTTTAAAATTAAGTGGTTTTTAAAACTATTTTTTATAAAATAATATATTAGATAAAAAATACCTATAAACTAGAGATTCTATATACTCTTGTCTATAGGTATTTTTATTTTATATTATTGTTATAGATTTTATAGATGTAAAATATCCTGAAGAAGCTGAATTCTTAGAATTGGTTACAACAACTTTAACAGTATGCTTAGCAGAAGTTAAATTATTGAT
>NZ_FPBY01000222.1 GCF_900116755.1 Clostridium sp. DSM 8431 | reverse complement strand
GATTTTCATCCCAAGAACTATTTGATAGAAATCGAGTTATACTAGTTCGATGCCTTGTAGATGCAAGCTCCGCTATGTCGGAAACCTTACCATTGAACCCTTTTGAAATCATAGCATTCATAATACTTTTTAAATGTTTTAATTGTGGATTAGTTAAGTATAAATCAAAATTTAATTGTTTAAAAAATTTGTGTATTGATAGTTCATCTGATATAATTGTGTTCTGAAACATTTATGCATACTCCTTGTTTGTTTTGTGTAGGAACTTAATTATAACAAGGATTTGTCATAAATGTTTTTTTATTTTATTCATTTGTAAAATTATTCAAGCGATTTTGCACTATTATAGTATTAAAAAGAGTACAACTGCTATTTTAGTAGGTGGTGTTATTATTGGTGCTTTTGCAACAAATGGGTTTGCAAAAAATAATTCAGATACTTGGTGGCAATTTTACAAAGAATTAGGTAATGAAGGGAATCACTATATAGATGAGTTAAGGTACAAAGAAGATAAGAGTCCTGCATATGTTTACATAAAAGTAACAGATAATAAGCGTAGTGACGATTTTGTTAATATGAAAGTTGTAGACTCAAGTCATAATAGTTTAATGGGAAATTTACCAGCTAAGACTGCATGGGGAATAGGTCAATATTCAATTCATAGTTATGCTTATGAAATGAAGGGACATAGTCAAGTTACAATGCAATTCTATGCACCATATAGATATACTTATTCATGGACAGCTGGTGGAGCTTGGAGTCCTGATTCAAGTGGAATATACGATTAATAAATAATATAAAATTATAATGCAGTGAAAACTGCATTATAATTTTAAAAAAAAGAGGGGATAAGTTTTATGTTTTTATCTGAAATAAAGAGGGCAGCTTCAAGAAAGTCATTTAAATTAATGATTTTATTAGTCAGTATAATTTGTTTACTAAGTATTTGGGATATTTTAAAGGGAGGATTAAATGATAGAGATATATTGACACAATATATGGATGGATATGTTGATACTGCTTTTTCAAAATTTATATTTTTTAATTCAAATCCTATTTCTAATCTTTTAATAATAATAATGCCTATAATAAGTGCATTTAGTTTTTCAGATTCGTATATTGAGGATATGAAAAGTGGGATTATACAAAGTATTTATGCAAGAGAGAACAGAGTTAAGTATCTTGTTAATAAGTATTTTGCAAATTTTATCGTTAGTGGAGTAGCATTCTCGTTACCTTTGTTATTAGATTATATACTATGTATTATGATAAAACCTAGTATACAGCCAGATCCTATATTAACTGGACAAATTATTATGAAAGGTGGATTATTTAGCAATTTATTTTATAGTAATGCACATTTATATACAGTTATGTGGATAGGAATATATTTTCTGTATTCAGGAGCATTTGCATCTATAGCGTTATGTTCTAGTAAAGTTATAAAAAATAAATATGTAGTATTATTTGTACCCTTTGTATTAAGCATTGTAGTAACTATTTTTTGTGAGATATTTGATAAGCTAAAATATGCACCTTCAAGTTTTTTGTATCTTTCTAGAAATCAACACTTTATAATAGTTGCAGGGGAGTTTATTGCTATTTCTATTATTACATTTGCTTTATTTTGTTTTACAGGAGTAAAAAGTGATGTTTATAAAGTGGATTAAGGATTTTTTAAGATGCATAAAGCCAATAAAATATAGAATTGTTATGGCATATATTATTATGTTTATATCAATTACTATAATGGGAAAAATTTACGTAGATACAGGGACTTTAACAGAGGTAAAAATAGGTGTACTAGATATGTTATGTGATGTACATAAAAACTTAGGGATTCTAGGGAATACTTCTTATATGATAATAATATTTATATTTTCACTGAGTTTAATTAGTGTATTAGAATATGATAACAAAAAGTTGTGTGTAATTAGGAGCAGCTCAAGAAAAGAAATAATTAGTAGGCAGTTTTTCTATATTGTTATCATGTCTTTTGCATTAATGTTTACTTTGATTTTTTTAGGATACATAGTAAGTTCTATATTTACTGGGTCTTTAAATAATACATGGACAAGTACTGATGGGACTATATATAAGTTGTTAAATAGTCCTAGTAATTGGAACGAAATTTCACAAAATTTTAGTACATATAAAATATTGTCATATATTTTCCTTAGTGGTTTTCTTGGTCTTACAGCAACTGGAATGTTAATTTGTATTTTAAAAATGTTTATGAAAAATACATATATTGTTGCAATAATAATACTACAGATGTATGCTTCAGTTTTCTTTGATAAGATTTCGTTTATATTTAAACAGATGCATATATATATGTCTAATTTAGTTTATCCAATTTCTATATTAAGAAATCAAGTGTATTTATTAGCACTTATATTGTTACTTTATAGATTAGGAAGTTATTTTATTGAAAAAAAAGATTTTTTAGATAGGAATTAGATTGAGGTGATTCTTTATGAGTTTAATTATTTCATTAATAAAAAGAGATTTTAGATTTACATTTAAGAATATTTTATTAAGAAATATATTTTTTTCGGTTATATTCTTTATTTTTAGTTTTTTAACAGTAATGAAGAGTACAAGTATAGGAGTAGATAATATAAATTTGTTTTATATTCAGCTTAAAGGAATAAAAAATGTAGGAGAATTACCTTTTATATGGTTAATAATTAACTTTTTTATAATTTTTAATTTAGGAGATAATTTTTATAATGATTTAAGGAAAAATGGCAAATATGTTTTAGTAAGATGCAGGAATTTAAAATATTTCTATATAGTAAAGGTATTTCTACTAATATGTAATACAATTATTTATTATATTTTACTATTTGGAATAATATTTTTATTATCAAAAATATTCTTAAATCCAACAGAAGTTTCTTTGATAGAGGGGATTAATATTAATAATAAAGAACTCATAAGAACATTAATTTTATTATATACTACAACTTCAATTTCGTTAGTATTAATTCAGAATATGTTATCATTAGTTATTAAACCTAAATACTCATCCTTAATAATTGTTGTTGTTCTACTGTTATCAGTTATTATTAGCAGTAGTATTTTGCCAGGACAACATTGTTTGATATTAAGGCATGTACCTTTTGACAATATAAATAATCTAACATTAGTAAAGTCTGTTTTATATAATCTAATGTTATCAGCTATAACTGTAATAGTTGGATATGGTGTTTTTTTAAAAAAAGATATATATTGAGAGGATGAATAAAGTGAGTGAAAAAGCTTATGTGGAAATTAAAAATTTAAATAAGGTAATAAAAAAGAATATAATTTTATCAAATATTAATTTGAATTTATATAGAGGTAGGGTCTATGGATTTTGTGGTATTAATGGTTCGGGAAAATCAATGTTGTTTAGAGCAATTAGTGGATTAATAAGGCCAACTGAAGGTGAAGTTCTAATAGATGGTAAGATTTTAGGACAAGATATTTCTTTTCCAGAAAGTTTTGGGATGTTAATTGAAAATCCAGGTTTTCTTCCTAATTATACAGGATTTCAAAATTTGAAATACTTAGCTGATATTAAGAAAGTAATTGATGATAATGGCATAAAAGAAGTATTAAGAAGTGTTGGATTATCTCCGAATGATAAACGAAAATATAAGAAATATTCATTAGGAATGAAACAAAGATTAGGAATAGCTCAAGCTGTAATGGAGGATCCTGATTTAATAATCTTAGATGAACCTACAAATGCTTTAGATGATAATGGGCAAGAGATTGTTAGAAATTTAATTTTAGATTTAAAGAAAAAAGGAAAGCTAATTTTAATAACTAATCATGATAGAGCTGAAATGGAAAAAGTAGCAGATGAAATATATACAATAAAAGAAGGAAAAATAGCAGAACAATTAATTCTAAAAGAAAGGGAAACTTGTTAAATGAAGGGGAAAGTAAAGTATATAATATTTATGATTATAGTATGTATTTCTATAATCTTGAGTTTTAGATATAAAGAAATTAATAAAGATATTCCTAATGCATATGAAAAACAAGTTTACAAAGTTAATGAACTTGTAGAATTAGATGATTTACAATTTAAAATTAATTCATATGATATTATTAGAGGTAAGGAAGAAACAGCTAATGATAAGATTATTCTTAATATAGAAATGAAAAATAAGAGTCCTGAAAAGCTTGATATAAAAACATTAATATCTAATAGTAAATTAAGTGATGGATTTGAATACTTAGATACTGCTGGTGTAGAGGAGAAAGATCTTAAGAAGATTCAAGGATTGGCACCTGGAAAAGTATTAGAAGCTACAATATATTATTCTTCAGCACCCAATAGAATAAATTTTGATAATGGATTACAATTCTACATTGCCAATGATTTATATAAAGCCCAAATTAAAGAGAAATATAATGAAAGAAAATTCTATGCAAAATATATAGAGTTGAAGTAAAGAAAATTCATAATTTTGTCAACGATTTGTCAACGCTAACTAAGTTTTATAAAAAGCTAATAAATGAAACTAAGTGTAAATAAAAATTATGCAATCTTTGAAGAGCAAGTAATATCAATGCTTTAGAAAGATTGCATATGTTTTTAAATGGCTATAAATTTTGTAGCCATTTATAAGGGTAACAACCCAATGGTAGGATGCACAGTTGCAGTAGCAGTTGCAGTTGAAGAAGCTATGAACAAATAGTCTATTTTAAAGGCTTTAGAGCGTTTTAAAAGAATAGAAGTTCTTATATAAGGACAGTTCTCATCATATG
>NZ_FPBY01000025.1 GCF_900116755.1 Clostridium sp. DSM 8431 | reverse complement strand
TTTTAACTTTTAAGCCTTGAATAGGTAAATCTTGAAATGTTCTTTTATACCTTGAATGAACTTTCTTTGAAGTTGTACCACAATAAGGACAGCAAGGATACTCCTTAATAGATTTTACATAAATATAAATAGTATCTTCTATAATTTGATGTTGTATATATTCTAAATTCTTATCTAGTAATTTAATTAAATTATTCATCTTTTGTTCTTTCCCCTTGATTTTATTATTCATATTATATAATAGAATCTAGGCTGTTTCAACTAACATTGGAAAGAACCACTTTTAGTATGTGTTAAACAGATAGTGCAGAAATTAAAGTTTTAGAAGCTATGCCAAATGGCTATAAGTATTCTAATTTACTTATAAAATTATATTTAAAAGCCTTAAAGTTTGAAGGAGCTTTAAGATTAAATGAATTTATTCCCTACAATTTGCAGATGATCTCTGCAATTGTAGGTATGGATATAGATACAGTAAAAGTTGCTTTTGATATTTATAAGCAGTTAAAACTAATAGAGATATTAGATGATGGAACAATATATATGCTTGAGATACAAAACTTTATTGGGAAGTCTACTACAGAAGCTGATAGAAAGAGAAAATATAGGGCAAAAATTGAAGCTGAAAAGAAGAAAAAATTACTAGAAAGTGATGGTGGACAAATGTCCGACAAAAATCCACCAGAGATAGAACAAGAGATAGAGACAGAGATAGAGCAAGAGATAGAGATACAACAACAGATAGAAAGGATAGTTGAATGTAACCCAAATGAAGCTAAAACAGTTATAAAGACAGTAAAGGCATATAGTAAAGATAGAAATGTTGTTGATGTTGTTAAGGAAAAAATTAAAATTATTAATTCAGGTGATTTTAGAAATAGACTAGGAGCATTAGTAACTGCTATTAAAGAGGATTGGAGTTATAGTGAATCAAAAAATGAAACAAATGGATTTAATAATTTTGAAGGAAGAGATTATGTGAGTGGATACGGAGGGGAAACTTTTAAGTCTTTAGAAAATAAATTACTAGGATGGAATAATTAATAATTTAATAAGGGAAAGGTGATTAAATGAATAATACAGAGATACGAAATAAAATTAAAAAGTATAAAGAATTAAAAGCTGATATTGTTGATATAAATATTAGGATCGCAGAAAAGGAAAGAGAATGTATTGGTATTTCAGCAATGCCTAAGGGGGAAAGGATTAGTCCAACCTATAAAATCACTTCTAGTGTTGAAAGTCAGGCTGAAAAGCATATGGAGGAAGTTGAAAAGCTGCTGCATACGAGATTTATTAAGGAAAATAAGATTAAGAGGATTGACAATGCATTGTCTATTCTTGATGAAATACAAAGAGAAGTTATTGAAAGTATTTTAATAAATAATAAAAGATATTGTTATTTAGAAGAAAAGTTATGTTTAAGCTATTCTAGGATTAAGCAGTTAGAAGTAGAAGCAATTAGTCAAATGGGAAAATATATATAAATAATTTTTATAAAAAGATAGCTTTATTACACCAATAAAAATTGCTGTAATAAAGCTATCTTTTAACTATTCAACATTAATATATACAGAATCAGATACTCTAGGACAACCAACCCCACCATCAATAACTTCTACACGATTATTCATATTATTATATAATCCAGGAACAAGTACTGTTATATAGCAGTAATCACCCATATTTGAGAAACCTATATAACGAGGATTTGTAATAGAATCACCATTTACTTTTAATGTTGCTCCAGTATTATAATTGCTATAAACTCTAAATGTAAGTGCAGCTACATTGGTGTGTACAGTATTATAAGTAGATGCATTTTTCATATTGGTTTTTCTATATGAATTACCACCATAGCTTATAGTATCACCAACTTGTGTGATTTTTAATTCTCCGTATGCATATGCAGATGTTGTATTAATATTCATAAAACCTATTGAAGAAATGATTAATGTTAATATTAATACTCCAAGAAATTTTGAGATTTTTTTCATTTTGTATCATTCCTTTTTAATATTTCGTTCAAAGTATAACATAAAAAGAAATAAATGCAAAATAATAACTATAAAACATTTATATAAAATTAAAGTTTTAAAATGGAAATTCGAAAATTATAAAGGGTGATTTTATGAATAATGGTATACAATCATATGTAAATTCAATGAATACTAATAGAATTAATTATAAAGACAAACTTAATACAAATATTGAAGTAGATTTAATTAATAATCAGCAAAATAAAGAGAAGAATATATCAGAAATATCTAAATCAGATACTATTGAGATAAGGCAAAGTAATGATTTGGTTATAAACACTAAAAAGGCATATGATGCTTTTAGAGAAGCATGTAAAGAAACAGGATCAACAAAATGGAATGGATATATTGCTGATGATATGAGTGGAGATTATCTTATAATTTGTGATTATATGAAATTAAAGGGTTATAAAGTACCTAATTTATTCTATAATGGGGACATGAAAGATTTAAAAAATAATAATGATTTTGTAGGGTTTATCGATACAATCGAAAATTTTGTAAAGACAAATCCTAAATTAAAAGATAACTATCCAACAAAATTTTTTGAATTTACAAAATTATATAAAGAAAAATTAATTCAGTATGGTTGCCAGTAAGTTGTTTTTTTTAGTCAGATAAAGAATTTTATTAGTGTATATTATAAGTATAAAAATATATAGAAATATTATAGAAAAATTAAACAAAGTATGTAGGATACACCATAAAGAATAAGATATAATAGTAATATGAAGTTAGTATAAAGGAACTCTTTTTAACAGGGTTCCTTTATTAATTTGTAAAAATAAGAGGTGATAAAAAGTTATGTATGAAAGTAAGTGGTAAAAATAAGTCTTCTGCAATAAAGAGTAGTAATGATCTTAAAAGAATACAGTCATATTTAAAGATAAATAATTATAAAGCATATATTTTATTTAATATAGGATTAGCTACTGGATATAGGGGAAGTGATCTTGTTAAATTAACAATTCAAGATTTAAAAGAAGCTATAAAAAAAGAGTCTTTAGATATATTAGAGCAGAAAACTATAAATACTAGAAAAGTTAGTTTTAAAAGAAGAGCTCCTTTAGGAAATAAGTTAAGAAATATATTAAAAGAATTTGTAGAAGGAAAAGAAGATTCAGAATATGTATATAGTTCTAGAAAAGGTAGTGGTGAAGGAAAGTATAAGCAGCATATAAGAAGAGATTCTTTAGGAAAAGAATTTAAGAAAGCAGCTATTAAATGTGGAATAGATAATATAGCCATTGGTACACATACACCACGTAAAACTTATGGATATATACAGTATTTAGAACATGATAAAGATATCAATTATGTTCAGGAATTACTAGGTCACGCTTCTATAAAAGCAACTAAAAGTTATATAGGAATTGATGAAGATGTATTAAAAGAATCGTCTATGATTATTGATAAGTATTTATAAAACTTAAGAAATAATCATTTTTTTTATGTCTAAATACCTTACTTTTTAAAGTGCTGGTATAAGATAAGAAAAAATTAAAGCATATATTAGTAACTTAATCAAAAATTGAATACCTTACTTTGTAACAATGTGAGGGATTCAAAGAGTTAAAAAGATATAAAAATTATAGAAAATATCTAGGGAAATATTTAAGGGTAAAATATGCTTGAAAGTTATTTCTTATAGAAATTCATAAAATGAACACACCATCTTAAACTAAGTGCTCATTTTTTTCTTTGAAAGGAGGTGATGATTTGAAAGCAAATGAAGAAAAGATAAATGAGAGCTTAAGTAAGATAGAATCATGGGTTACAGAAGGTCAGACAGATAAAGAAATTGCTGAGAAGTTAGGTATTCCTTATTCAACTTTTAGACGGTATAAGCGAGAAAAAAGTGAGCTAAAAGATGCAATTGCTCAAGGGAAAGATAAAAAGAATGATAATGTTATTCAAGCTTTATATAAAAACTGTACTGGCTATAAGTACTATGAAGAAACACCAGTTAAGGTTAAAGAAGAAGTTATTGCAGATGATGGCACAACAGTGTTAGTTAAAGAAAGAGTTGAAGTTAAGAGTATTAAAAAATTCAAGCCACCAGATTTAGCAGCACAGAAGTATTGGCTTAATAATAGAGATAAAACAAAGTGGCAGGATGATCCTCATAAAGTAACTAATGATAAGAAACTTACTAAGCTTAAGGAGAAAGAAGTTAATTCAAAGGTAATAGAATAAGGAGGGAAACAATGCGGGGTTATTGTGATGAGTGTGGCCATGAGTTTGACTTCAGCAGTATTAAGATAAATAGCAAGTGGATTGATAAAGGTATAGAAAAGAAATATTATAATTGTCCTAAGTGCAATAATGAATTTATAATAGTTATTACTAATCCTGAAATAAGAAAGCTAATGAAGCAGTATAAATCCTTAAGGGTTGAGTATGATTCAATGAATAAAGATAATTGTAATGAAGTACAGGATATGTTAGATAAGCTTTATGAATTACTTAATACTATGAGCTTAAAAGCTGGAGAGCTGAGGAAACAATATGAAGATGACTTGTAAGTATTGTGGCATAGTTAATAAACCTCATAAGTGTCCACACAATAAAAGGAAGGCTGATAGGAGTAGAACTGATAATAAAATTTATGAGTCAAAAGAATACAGGAGTTTAAGAACTGATGTATTAGAGGATTTTAATTATACTTGTCTTTGGTCTTTATATGTTGATGGCAAGGTTATTGAAGCTGATAGAACACATCATATTATTGAGATATTAGAAGATGAAAGTAAAGCTACTGAATATGATAATCTTATTACATTAAATAATAAAGTTCATGATGAAGTTCATAGGCTTTATAAGTTAGGTTTAGAAGTTAAAGAAAAGCTTCAGGATTTATTAAAAGAAATGGATGAAAGTTATAAAAATGGAGATAGAACTTTAGGGAAGTATAGAAAAGAAGTTAAGAAAATATATCCCCCCTATATCTCAATTTTTTAAAGAAACGATTTTTTATCAGAACGGGGCTACCTTTCTACACACGAAATCTGTAAAATGAGATTTTTAAAATTTCTTTGGAAGGAGGTTTTAATTTTTGGCAAGACCAACAAAGAGTGCAAGAGTTTTAAGTGAGTGCTCACAGACTAAAGATGAAATTAATTCAAGAATAGAAAATGAAGAAAAATTAAAAGGAAAATCAGAAGTACATCCAACACAGCAGCTGACAAAGAGTCAGTTGGTTATATTTAATTTTGTAAAAGATGAACTTAAAGAGTCTAAGCTATTAAGTGGTTTGGATTCTTTTTTATTGACTCTTTTTTCAATAACAGCTGATAGGCTGCAGTTTATTGAAGATAAGATTAATAAGAAACCAAGCTTGGCATTTAATAAGGACTTAATTTCTTCTAAGAAAGCTTATACAGCAGACTTTTTAAGGTGCTGTAATGAATTATCTTTATCACCTCAATCAAGGGCAAAATTAGCTAATATTAATGTTACTGCTAAAGGCGATAAAGAGGATTCAGTTTTATCTATCGTAAGGAAAAAGAAACATGAACATAAGAAATAGCAATGCTTATGATTATGCTTTATGGTGTATTGATGAAGATAATAATAAAGTTGGTAAGTACATTAAAAAGCAATGTAAAGCTTGGCTTGATATTGTAGATGGTACGGATGATGATGCTTATTTTGATAATGAAGATTACGAAATAATTTATGAGCTTTTAGGTCAGATGATTCATCCAGATTTACATGAGCCATTAAATGAGCGTTTAGAAAATTATGCAGAGCTTTTTATATATGCAACTTTATGTACTAAATATAAAGATGGCAGTAAGTTATATATTACAAGTCTATTAGAGATATCAAGAAAGAACTATAAGACTTTCTATGCAGCCATAATATTTATTTTAGAAATGATGTTAGAGAATGATTTTGATAGATATTTTTCAGTTGCACCAGATTTAAAACTATCTAGTGAATTAAAACTGGCAATAAAAAAGATTATTAAAGTTAGCCCTGATATAGCAAAACACTTTAAAGTAACAAGAGATTATACACGCTGCAAGTTTAATGAAGCTGAATATGTGGCTTTAGCTTATTCAAATGATAACATGGATGGAAAGCTGGCTAGGTTATGGCTTGCTGACGAAGCAGGTAATTTAGATTCATATCCAGTTGAAGCCATGAGATCTTCACAAATTAATTTATGGAATAAGCAAGGAATTATCATAAGTACTCAATATCCTAATGATAATAATGTTTTCTTAGATGAAATTGATTATGGTAAGAAAATATTAGATGGACTTATAGAAGATAAAAGGTTCTTTTGTTTATTATATGAGCCTAATGATTCATTAAGGAAAGAGTGGCAGACTAATGATTTAGTAATATATCAATCTAATCCAGTTGCAGTTGATAATGTTCTTATGTTTGATGAACTTAAAAAGAGCAGGACAAAGGCAATTCTTTATGAGAATAAGAAAGAAAATTATCTTTGTAAGCACAACAATATTCAATATAAAGGCTTAGGAGCAGAAGGCTATGTTGATATTGATATAGTTAAGCAGTGCAGGATTATTGAAGATTTAGATTTTTGGAGAGGTAAGAAAGTTTATTTAGGATTAGATTTATCTATGACTGAAGATAATACTTCAGTTTCAATGGTTACTGAGTATGAAGACTTTTTATATGCTAAGGTTTGGGCCTTTATTCCTAAAGATAAGATTGAGGTTAAATCTAATAAGGAAAGATTAAATTATAAGAAAATGATAGATGATGGAATTTGCTTTGCTTGTGGAGATGATGCCATTGATTATAAGTTTGTTGAAGATTTTATTATGAACTTAGAGGACAAGTATGGGGTTGAGATTATTCAAATTGGATATGATAGATATAATTGTTTATCTACAGCACAAAAGCTTGAAGCAGCAGGTTATGAAGTTGTTGAAGTTAAACAGCACAGCAGTATATTACATGCACCAACTAAGCTTCTTAAAGAATATATTTTACATAGAACTTTCAAGTATGATAATAACAGGCTTTTGGAGATTAATTTTTCTAATGCTAGATGTACTGAAGATACTAATAAAAATAAGTATGTTAATAAGAAAAAGTCAGCAGGAAAGGTTGATATGGTAGTTAGTACAATTATTGCAGTTTGTCTTATGCAGGCAGAGCAGCTTGATAATTCTGATTGTACTATTCAAGTAGTTTAGAAGGGAGGGGGAAGATGAAATGGCCTTGGAGTAAAAAGAAAGAAGAAAGAGGGCTTTATGAAGATTTAGTAGAACTGTATACTTTGCTTCAAACTACAATTACAGAAGATAATATTGATAGAGAAAAAGCAATGAACATTCCAACAGTTTCAGGATGTATAAGGCTTATTCAAGATACAGTTAAAACATGTCCTATAAAGTTATTTCATGAAGTAGAAGGAAAGGTTCAAGAGATTAAAGGTGATCCTAGGTTAAGTTTATTAAATGATGATACTAAAGATACTTTAAATGCTGCTCAGTTTTGGGAAGCTATGATTGAAGATTTTTACTTGGAAGGTAATAGTTATGCTTATATAAATAAGCAAAGGAATCAGATTAAGAGTCTTCACTATGTTGAAGAAAGTGCAGTAAGTATAAATTCAGGCATAGATCCTATATTTAAAGATTATGATATTTGGGTAAATGGTGAAATGTATAAGCCTTATGAATTCTTAAAGATAACTAGAAGAAGTAAAGATGGTGTAACTGGAAGAGGCATTTTAGAAACTAATAAAAAGATTCTTGCAGTTGCATATAATTCTTTAATTTATGAAAATATATTAGCTAAAACAGGAGGAAATAAGAAAGGTTTTATTAAGGCAGAAAGTAAACTTGATAGGCCAGCAATTAATGAGCTGAAGGAACAATGGAATAAGATGTATTCACAGAATAGTGAAAATTGTATTGTGCTTAATAAAGGCTTATCTTTTCAAGAAAGTGCAGCAACAAGTACTGGAATGCAGATGAATGAAAATAAAATAACTAATGCTGATGAAATATGCAAATTGTTTGTAGTACCTCCAACAATGCTTGGAGGAGATGGAAAAGCTAATGATAATGATTATGAAAAGTTTATAAAACTTGCAGTATTACCACTTTTAAGAGCAATACTAGCAGCCTTAAATAAGGACTTTCTTCTTGAAAAAGAAAAGAGTTCTTTTTATTTTGGGTTTGATGTTAAGGAGCTATTAAAAGGAGATATAGAAAAGAGATTTAGGGCTTATGAGATAGGAATTAAGAATAAAGATACTAACTATTAATGATGTTAGATATGAAGAGGATAGAGAGCCTATTGAGGCATTTAATGATACTGTGGTTTTAGGATTGAATGATGTACTTTATAACACTAAGACAGGAACTATTTATACACCTAATACTGATAAGACAAGTTCAATGAAGGGAGGTGAGAAAAAGAATGAGAGTGGAGATAAGGAATGATAGTGTTCTTATTGATGGTTATGTTAATGCAGTTGGTAGAGATAGTAAGCCTATACCATGTATTAATGGAAAGTTTATTGAACAGATAGAACCAAAGGCTTTTGATAAGGCTTTGAATAAAACTGATAATGTAGATCTTTTATTGAATCATGATGAAAGTAGAAAGCTTGGGTCAATTAAAGATGGTAATTTAGAACTATTTGAGGATAATATAGGGCTTAGAGCTGTTTGTACTATTACTGATAAAGATGTTATTGAGAAAGCTAAAAAAGGAGAGCTTAGAGGATGGAGCTTTGGGTTTACTGTAGATAAGGATAGATGGGAAGATACTAATAAAGGATATCAAAGGAGATATGTTGAGGATTTAGAGCTTTTTGAAGTTTCTATTTTGGATAATAGAAAGAATCCTGCTTATGCAGGGACTTCTATTGAGATGAGGGATGATAAGGAGATTATATCTGAGTGTAGAAGCTGTGATATAAAAGCTATAGTAATCGATCGAAGTCTAAAAGATAATATGAAATATTCTAAATATGAAAAAGAAATAGGATGTTTAAGAAATTATTAAGATGTTTAATTTTGAATATATGTTATAATCTGTTATTATGAAGTGTGAGAGGATAATAATATGAAGAAGCGATGGATTATTTATGGGATAATTGGAATATTATTTGGTATATTTGATTTTTATTATCAGGAATTTACTGAAAGATTAAATTATATCTTTAATAGGAACATCTTGGTATGGTTTATTGTAGCATGGGGGATTTGGTTAATTCCTGTAATCCCAATTGATTTTTATGAAGCAAAAACATTTAAAAATATTAAGCAACCTATAATAGCTAATATATTTATTTGGGTTATTGCTGTTTGTTCTTATTATATTTGGATACCTATAAAGTGGATTTTTATAGGACAACCATCTATGTCATTCATGCATATATCTAATTGTAATAATGAACATTACTTGGATAATTTAAAAAATACATTTTGGGGACTTATTACAGAAGATGCACCAGAATGGATTGTAGTTGCTATAGTTGGAGGAAGTGTTATTGGATTTCTTGTTGGTTTTTCATATATACATTTAAAAAGACAAAAGAATGAATAGAATTTTAAGGTTATAGAGATTTAGGTTTTATCTAAGTCTTTTTTCTTTACTCAAAATTAATAAAAGGAGGACATCAAATGTCAAAAACACTAAGAAAAATAAAAAGAATAGAATATAGAGCCTTACCAGAAGAAACAAAAGGCTTAGAAGAAAAAAGAAATGACTTATTAGAAGAAATGGAGGGATTAGTAAATAAAGCAAAATCAGAAGTTAGAGCATTAACAGAAGAAGAGGACACACGTTTTGATGAAATAAAAAAAGAAATAGAATCCATAGATAAAACCATAGAAAAAGAGGAGGAAACAAGATCATTAGCAGATAAGAAATTAGTTAAGAAAGAAAAGCAAAAAGAAGAAAGAAGCCAAGAGCAAATAAACAACGAAGAACTTAGAAGTATTTTTAAAGAAGAAAGAGAAGCAACACCTGCTATGAATACTGGAACGAATGAAGAAGGTGGTTATGTTATTAATACAGAACTATCAAAAGAAATTATTAAAGAAATCAAAGACAGAAGTGATGTATATAAGTTCTTCAATGGAACAACAGTAAAAGGAAACTACAAGATTCCTAAGAAAACATCCAATGGAAAAGCTGAGTGGATGGATGAAAATCCAGATAAAGATCCATCATCATCAATTCCAAAGTTAGAACTTATAGAACTAGGTCAAAATAGACTTTATAGAGAATCAGCAATTACTAAAAGTATGGTAAATGTTGAAGAGCTAGACTTACAAGGCTTTATAAAAGATGATATTGCAGATAGTATGACAGATGCAGTTGAAGATGCAATATTTAATGGAGATGGAAAGAAAAAGCCTACAGGAATTATTTCAGGAATTAAGAAGAAAAATCAAATATCGTTAGAAGGAAGAAATGTATTTACTATTGATGCCTTAAAGAAAGCAAAAGCAAAGCTTAAGCAGGCAGTAGTTAAAAAGGCTAAGTGGTTTATGAATAGTGATACTTTCTTAGAGTTAGATTTATTAAAAGATAGTATGGGAAGAAGTTTAATTCAGCCTGATCCAACAAGTGAAACTGGATATGTATTATTAGGACTTCCTGTAGTTTTAACTGATGCCTTAAAGTCACCAGAAGATGCAGGAGCAAATTGTTTAATAGTTTTAGCAACGCCTGCAGCTTATCACACTAACACACAAAATCAATTAGCTTTATATGTTTATACTGATTCTGCTTATACAAGAAAAGGGCTTATAGGCTATGGAGCAGATTTATACATGGATGGAAAGCCAAAGGATGATGGACAGGCAGCAGGAATTTATAATGTAGCAGAAGCGAAAGGGGCTTAATATGAAGTTTAGTGAAGTTACTATTGATGATTTAATAAGATACTGTAATGCATATGATGATGAAAGCACAAAAAAGGATATGAAAGTAATACTTGAAGGAGTTAAGTCTTATATCAAGTCATATACTGGCCTTAATGATGAGGAAGTAGATGAGATTGAAGATTTAACTCTTGTTTTATTAGTAATAAGTGCTGACATGTTTGATAATAGGGAATTTACTATTGAGAATAACAAAGTAAATTCTCTTTATAAATCAATTCTTGATATGCATAGTAGGAATTATTTATAGGTGATGTTATGTATACAATAGATCCAGGAGAATTTAAACATCCAATAGAAATACAAGAGCTGCAGGCAGTGAAAGTTAATAATATTGCTAGTGAAAAGTGGGTAAGTATCTTAGAAGCTAAAGCCAAGATAGCTAATATAAGTGGCAGAGAAATTCAGACAAGTGACAGCATTAATGCAGAATATAGCAAAAGGTTTATTATAAGATATCCAACAGGACTTAATATTGATACAGAGGACAGTAAAAGGTATAGAATTTTTTATAAGAATAGAGGTTATGATATTACTTATTTAAGTGATATTAAGGATTTAAATAAGTATTTAGAAATAGTTGTGAAAAGAATAAAATAATAGAGTTTATAGATTGAATAATAGGATAAAATTGTATATTATATAATTAAAATGTAAAGATAAAGAAGGGGTAAAATGAAAAAAATATATAATTTATTCTTATTGTTTTGTGGAATTTTTACAGCAGTAACTTTAGTTAGTTCTGTATGGCAGTTACTTGATGGACAAGAAAGTGATACTAATGCACATATATTAATAAGAGGGATATTTACACTTGTAGGAGTAGGGTTTTATGCATTATTTAAGTATATAAATATAAAAAATAAGTATATAAAAATACTTACTCAATATATAGTATCAGTAGCATTTATATTTATAGTTGTCTGGGGCATAGGATTCTTCGGAGAACTTTCAAAGAATGCTTATAGAGACGCTTTTTTTAATTGGAGTGGTGTTTTTGCATCAGTAGTTATAATAGACTTTATAGTTAAGAAAGTAAGGAAGAAACATAATATAGAGATAGAAAGTTGATGTGTTTAAAAGAACTATATTTTAGTTCTTTTTTTTGTTTAAAGAGGCAGAGATAATATGAGCTTAGAGATTAAAGGAATTAATAATTTAATTAGGAAACTTGATAATCTAACTAATATAAATACTGAACTTGTAATACAAGATGTATCAAAAGATATGGAGAGTGCTATAAAAGATGAAGCTAAAACATTTTCTAAAAGTTATGAGCATATTGGAAAATGTGAAGCAAGGAAGTATGGAAGAAGTGTTTTTATTGATGTTGGATTAAAGAATGAAGTTGCTCCTTGGGATAGTTGGAAAGAACTTTGGTACCACAATTGGGGATATAGGGATTTTGGACTTAATTTTCAAGGTACACCATATATACAAGTTCATAAAATGTGGTTTGATACTGCTGTTAAAAATGCAGAGTATGAAGTTAAGAAGAAATTGAAGAATAGAATTAAAGAAGAAATAAATAAAAACATAGGAAAGAGGTGATTCTATGTATGAGATTATAGGACAAGCTTTAGATAGTATAAACTTGGAGAATTTTTATATTTCTAAAGGAACTTATGAAGGTGAATGTGCTGTCTATACTTACATAGAATGGCCTTCTTATTATGCTGATAATACAAGGAAAGGAACTGAATATAGTATTCTTGTTAATGTTTATGCTGCAGCAGAAAATATAGAAAGTACAAAGGAAAAAGTTATAAAAGCATTAAATAATGCAGGAATAAAAGGAGGGAGAGTGCAGGAGCCAAGAAAAGAAAAAGAATTATACAATATTCCAATAAGTTTTAAGGCATTTAAGAGATAGACAGAGAAAGGAATGTGATGAACAAATGATGAATCCTCCAATTTGTAGAATGGGTGGTAAAAGCAGACTAAGAAAAACGATAATAGAAATGATACCAGAGCATACTTGCTATGTAGAATTATTTTTTGGAGCAGGATGGGTTTACTTTGGTAAAGAGGCAAGTAAGATTGAAGTTATTAATGATATAGATAAAGAGTTAGTAAATTTATTTAAAATGATAAAATGCCATGCTCCTGAGATAGAAAGAGTTTTAAAATATGAATTTTGTTCTAGAGATATATTTGAAATGTATAAGAAATGTGATATGGAAAGTCTTACAGAGATAGAAAGAGCTGTGAGATTTTTATATTTAATTAGCCAAAGCTTTGCAGGAAGGGGAAATAGTTTTGGATATGGAACAACTACAAAGCCATCACCACAGATATTTTATGATGGAGTGTTAGAAAATTTAAAGAATAGACTACGAAATACTTATGTTGAAAATAAAGATTTTGAAGTAATTATTGATAAATATGATAGAGAGCATACCTTTTTCTTTTGCGATCCTCCTTATTTTGAGTTAAGTGGATATGGTAATGAGTTTGGAGAAAAGGAGCATCTTTTATTAAGAGATAAATTAAAGAATTTAAAAGGAAAGTTTTTATTAACTATTAATGATCATCCTAAGGTAAGAGAATGGTATAAGGATTTTAATATTGAAGAAGTACAGGTTAATTATTCAGTTTGTAAGGAAAGCAAGGGGAGAGGTAAGTATAATGAACTTTTAATTAAAAATTTTAGATGACAAATTATGTAAAAAAGTAGTAAAATAGTATTGCGATTATTTTTATCAAAATGGAGGAGATTATGAAAAAAACTGAAGTTTTAATCGGTACTATTTTAATTGAGTTTTTTGTAATAATTAGTATTGCTATTGCAAATATTTTAGGAGGTAATGGTTTTTATTTATTTTATAATGTTGTTTATGGTTTAGTAATTAGTACATTGGTACCAATATTTATTGTATATAAAAAGCAAGAAACACTTTCTAGTATTGGTATTAAAAAGTTTGGGTTACGTCAAGCTTGTATAGTGGCTATATTTATAATTTTCTCAATAGGTGGCCAGTTCATTCCTATAGTGATTAATTCTGTGAATGTAGAATATGAATTATTAAAAGTCGGGTTACTTCCACTTATTATGACTACATTTTTTGAAGAGTTTTTATTTAGAGGATTTATGCAAACTAGACTTGAAAAAGCATATGGAAGTGTACTGGCTGTAATTTTATCAGGAATGGCTTTTTCAGTATATCATCTTGGATATCCGGGGTTTAGAAATGTTAATGATTTATTATTACTATATGCTGTAGGAATTGGGTTTGCATTGGCATATAAGTTATCAGGCAACAATCTTATTGTTTCATATTTAGTTAATCTGCCTAATGCACTTTTAACATATGTACTAAAATCTAAGCAGTTTCCTAAGTTTAATAGTAATACAATACCATTTGCTGCTATTACTATAATAATGATTGTAATTATTATGTATGTAACAGTAATAAAGTTAAGGAAAGAAGCTAATTAATAAAAGATTAATACAAGGGAACAGTTATTGTTCTCTTTTTTAATACAAAAAATAAGAAAGAAGGTAATTAATTGAGTAGAAAAAAGACAGGCTGTAGAAATTGTATGACAGCAAAACAAATAGTTAAAAATGGAGTGACGACTTTTGAAACTCCTGAAAAAATAGAAGATTTAGAAGAGGTTAAATATACATATAACTATGCAGAAGCATCTAACTATGCTGATAATAAGCAGAATATATACAAGAAAAAGAAAACGAGTGTTGATTTAGATTTAACATTTTCATCAATAGCCTTAAAAACAAGGGCACAACTTCAAGGAAAAGATTATGCAAATGGTGGAGCAGCTACTGGAACTGATGATAGGTCACAGCCAGTAGCTGTTTTATTTCAGGAAACTTATGATGATGGATCTTATGAAAATGTAGTTTTTTACAATGTTAAGCTTTATGAAAAAGATAGTGACCAAAAATCAGAAGGTGAAAATATTGAATTTACTTCACAAGGTTTTACAGGAAGAGGTTTATCTTTCAGTAATGATAAAATAACTAATAAGTTTGAATATAGAATGGATTCTGCTGATCCTAGTGTTGACAGGACTAAATTAGAAAACTTCTTTAAGTCAGTTCAATATTTTGAAGCAGCACAGGAAGAAACAAGTGATAGTGAAGTTTCTAAAACAGTAGCATAAACATAAAATAATTTTATGGAACTTTAGAAATAGGGTTCCTTTTTTCATGGAGGAGAATAAATGAATTTAACTAGAAAAGAAATTGAAGTAAGCATTGATGGTGAAGATTATATTATGGCTTTTGATAATAGATCTATTGCCACTTATAAGGAAATTATAGGTAAGCCTTTTACAAAAGGTTATGCTGAATTACTTCAAGGTGATGATGAGGCAGTTTTAGATTTTATAGCAAGTACCTTAAGAAGAAAGAGTGAGCCTGATAAACCTTTGGGAAAAGAAGTTTTAGAAGGAGATGTTTTATTCTTTTTAACTACACTTACCAATCATGTAGTTATCTTAATTTCGATGTCACTTCCTGATAAGCCAAAGAACTCAAAAAAAAGTAAAAGATGAAGAAGATATTGATTTAGATTTTATGTATTATGCCTATACAACTATCTTAGGAAAATCAGAAGAAGAGTTTTGGAGGGCCACACCTGCAAAGGTATATAAACAGCTTGAAATTCATAATGAAATAAATTCTCCTAAGGGTAGAAATTCAAGAAATAATAGTAGTTCAAGTGGGGAGACAGTAAGGCTTAAGGTTTTAGATTAACAAAGGAGGGAACATGAGTGATAGTGAATTAATTGTAACCATTGGTGCCAAGGATAATACAAGTACTGTAATTAGAAAGGTTAATAATGAATTAAAGTATCTTGATAAAGAATATGAACTTGCAAGAAAGAGTTCTAAGAACTTTGAAACTTCACAGGAAGGTATTAAAAAGAAATTAGAAACATTAAGTAGCAAGTATGAAGCAAATAGAATTAAACTTGATGCATATAAGAAGAAATTAATTGAGGTACAGGAGAATTTAACTAAGGAAAAAGAAAAGTTAGAGCAGTTAAAAATTGCACAAGGTGATAATGCAAAGGCTATTGAGAAAACAGAAGCTAATATAAGCAAGTATAATTCACAGCTTCATAATACTCAAAATAGTATAAAACTTACTGAAGCAGAAATGAGAAATTTAAATTCTGAAATAAATAATACAAGTCTTTCATTAGCTAACTTTAAGGTTAATCAGTTTAAAGAAAGTATGGAGCAGGTAGGACAGAAGGTTCAAGCTGCAGGTGAGAAAATTAAAGACTTTGGAAATGGGTTAAGTAGTGCAGGTACAGGGCTTATGAAGTTAAGCAGTCCTATAAATGCACTTTCTTTATATTCAACCAAAACAGCTGTTGATTTTGAACAGGCTATGGCAGATTTACAGGCAACTTCAGGAGCTACAGGAGATAACTTTGAGGCATTAAGGTTAAAGGCAGAAGAACTAGGGAGAGATACTTGTAAATCAGCAAATGACAGTGCAGCAGCTATGAAATACTTAGCATTAGCAGGATATGATAATAAACAAATTCTAGAGTCAACAGAGCCAATATTAAAAGCTTCAGTTGCTTGGGGAGCAGATATGGCAACAAGTGCAGATTTAGCAACGGATTCTATGTCTAGTTTAGGATTAACAACTGACCAATTAACACATTATTTAGATGTATGTTCTCAGGCTCAAAGAAGTTCTAATACTTCAGCAACTCAAATGATGGAAGCTTATATAGGTTGTGGTGGTACCTTAAGAGCTTTAAATATTCCTTTAGAAGAAAGTGCAACAATACTTGGAAGATTAGCAGACCAAGGTAAAAAGGGTTCGGAAGCAGGAGTAAGTTTAAATTCTGTTCTTGTCAATCTAACAGGGGGAAGCAGTAAGGCAAAAGGTGCAATGGATGAATTAGGAGTATCAGCTTGGGATAGTCAAGGGAATTTTATTGGACTAACTAATACATTAAAGATCCTTAAAGAAAGATTAGCAGCTTGTACTCAGGAGCAGAGGACAAACTTTGAAAGTGCAATAGGTGGAAAGACTCAGCTAGACACTTTAAATATGTTACTTAATGGACTAGGTTCACAATATGATACTTTAAGTGACAAGATAAATAATTGCAGTGGTGTTACTGAAGAAATGTATGACATTATGAATAACACAGCACAGGGAAATATTGAAAAGCTAAAATCTAAGTTAGAAGCCTTAGGAATACAGCTTGGTGAAAAGTTAATTCCAAAGGTTAATAATCTTATAGATAAGTTAAGGAATTTAATTGAATAGTTTAGTAATTTAGATGAAGGAACGCAAGAAACAATAATTAATATGGGACTTTTCACTTTAGCAGCAGGAGTTTCATTAAAAGCAGTTGGAAGTTTAACAAAAGGAATAGGTTCAATAGTCGGAGCAGCAGGAAAAGGTATTGAAAAGTTTAGTAAATTAATTAAGGTAACAGAAGGTGTTGGAGCAGCAAGTACAGCAGCCAGTGCAGGGGGAGTTGCAAAGCTTGGAATATCACTTGGTACTCTTGGAACTGCAGCACTTGGACTTGTGGCAGCTTATGCAGCAGTTGAAGGTATAATTGCAGTAGTTAATGCAGCATCAGAATTAAATAATAGTACCATGACAAAATCTATTGAAGAAATGTCGGCTTTGGAGGTGGCTATAGGAAAAATAACTGGTGCCACAATGTATTCAAAGGAAGAGCTTGAAAGCATGGGTGCAGTTTATAGTGATTGGAATGAAAATATAAGCAAAGATACAGGGGAAAGCCTTGAAATGATGGCAGGAAAGTTTAGAGATTTACAGCATAATATTGATTTAATTAATCTTGATGGAGTTGTAAGTGAGGAAGAAGTTAATAATATTTCAAATAGAACTAATGAACTATGTAATAACATTATAGAAGCAATTAACAATCATAAAGATCCTGCTTATCAAGCTATGTACAATTTATTTATTGGTGATGGAGCCATTGATGATGCAGAGCAGAAATTATTAGATTCTATTTCACAAAGTTCTAATGCTCAGATAGAGGAAGTTAAAAGAGGTCAGGAAGAAATACAAGCTATCTATGTTAAAGCAGCAGAAGAACATAGAGCAATTACTGAAGATGAACAAAGCAAGATAAGTGAAATACAAAGGTCATGGCAGGAAATTTCTTTAAAGAATTTAACTATGTCCCAAGAGGAATATGAAAGTGCAGTAAGTGATTTTACACAAAGGTGTGTAGCTTATAATACAGAAGGTTTAAGTGAGATAGTAAAGGCAGAGAAGGAGTCTCATAATGAATCACTCAAAGCTATAAAAGATAAATATGAAAAGTCCATAAGCATAGCACAGGAACAGCTTCCAAACTTAGAAGGACAAGCTAGAGAAGAGTGTGAAGCAAGAATTAATCAATATAAAGAAGCTTATAACACAGAACTTGAAAATGAAAATAAGTTGTATGAAGGAAAGATGAATATATGTAATACAAAATATCCTGAACTTATGGAGCTTATTAATCAGTATACAGGTGAAGAACTCCAAAGGGGAGAAGCTCATAAGCAGGAAATGCTTGAAACTCTGAAATCTCAATATGATAATTTAAGTTCAATTACTGAAAGTGGATGGTACACAATGTACAATACAACAAATGATTCACTTCAAAACATAGCAGTAAGAGTTGATGAAACTACAGGAGAAATAACAGGAATTTATGATACTTTTTCAGGTAATGTTGGAGCTTATACAAATGACATAGCAAGTGATGTGACGAACATAGCTGACCAACATAATGTAACTAATTCACAGGTTAAAAATGCTTTAAATGATATGGCTAATAATACAATAAACGCTTCAGGACAAATATGTGATGCTGATGGAAGAGTTATTGGAAGCCTTCAAGGAGTAAAAGAAAATGCTGATGGTACAAGATGTGGAATTTTAAATTTAAATGGAACTCCAATTCAAATAAAAAGTAATGCAGATGGAACTATAAGAGATGTGCAAAATGTCCAAAATGCCATAAGAAACATTCCAGGCTCTAAGACAGTAACAATTAAAACATTATTTGAAGCTATAGGAAATGGAGTTAAAAGTTTATTTGGTTTTGCTAATGGTACAGATAATGCACCTCCAGGAGTAGCTTTTGTTGCAGAAGAAGGGCAGGAACTTATACTTGATGGAAGGCGAGCATTATTAACAGGAAATTCAGGGCCACAGCTTTATAATTTTAAAGGTGAAGAAAAAGTTATTACAGCACCAGAGACAAAGAAATTATTATCTAAACAAGTAAACGGAGGCTTCTTCAATCAAAATAGTTCCTTAAGTAAACAGCTAATTAATAATACAACAAATAACTATAATAATTCATATTCTAATGATTTTAATATGAATGCTATAGCTAAAATGATAGCAGAAGCAACAGCTGCAGCAGTTTCAAATGCTATGAGTAATATAACACTTAAGAGCAATGTTTATTTTAATGAAAATGCTTTAGCAGATAGAATTGGAGGAAAGCTTGCAGCCACAAGGAGGCGAATAAGGTGATTGTAAATAATATTGATATAAAAACTTATGGAGCAAGTGTTAGTAATAAGTTAATTCAGCCTTCAGAGATTGATATTAAGAAAAGTAAAGTAGGTAATATTTATAATCAATTGTCTAGTAAAGTAGGATTTAAGAAAATAACCATTAAAATATTATTTGAAGCCATAGACAGGAATACAGCATATAAAAATATTTCGAATTTTATGGCTAATTTTATTGATGAAGTAGATATTAAATTTAATAATTTGGAGCATTACTTTCATGTTTATTTAACAAGTTCTTCAATAGATGATACTGAATTTGATGAATGGCTTTATTTAAATCTTGAACTTGATGGATATGAGTATGGGGAAGAAGTAGTTGAGGTAATGGATGGGGTAACTGAGAAAACTATTTTTGTTAAAGGAAATATGCCAACACCTTGTATTATTGAAATTACGCCAAAGGCTGATTTAAGTGAGGTGATATTAAAAGGATTTGGTGATGATTCTATTGTTGTAAGGAACTTGGTTAAGGGAAATACAGTAGTGATTGATGGAGTTACGGGAAAGGTTACTTGTAATGGGATTAATAAATTTGGAGAAGTGGATATGTGGGAATTTCCAAGGTTAAAAGTAGGTGAAAATAAGGTCATTTTTGATAAGAATTTATTTAATTTAAAAATAAAATATGTAAAGAAATATATTTAAGGAACAATCTGATATGAAAATATTGTAATATTTTTAAATTAAAGGTTATAATAAGACTTAAAGGGGTGAGATGTATTTATTGTGGAGAGGATAAAAAGGCATCAAGAGAACATATTATTTCTTCTTCTGTATTAGACCTTTTTCCAGAGTGTTTCATTACAATTGATAATTCAAGAGGTAATGCTTATATGAGTGATCCTGTAATAAAAGATGTTTGTGAAGATTGCAATAATAAGGTAATTTCATATATTGATACATATGCTAAAAAAATAATTTCTAAGTATTTTATTCAAAAGTATAAAAAAGATGATGTGATAAATTTTAATTATGATTATACATTATTACAAAAAATGCTTTTAAAATTTGCATTTAATGATTTACGTTCAAGAAAAGATGATATAAGTTTTTTTGATAAAAATAAGTTAGACTTTTTAATGAATGAAAGTAGGAGGGAATCATTAAGAAATATAACTATATTAGCTGGGATAGCTGTTAATACTTCCCCCGTACCTGATTATATATTTGGTAATAATAAAATTAGGTGGTCTAAGAATCCTGCTCTCCTTTCAAATAGTATTATTCAAAATATTGATTATTGTACGGGTCAAATTAGAAGTAGAGAGGGAATGGAGTTACAAAAATTTAAAAAAATGAATTTTAGCTATTTGTTTAGATTTAATAGTGGGCAATTCATATTAATATGTTGGGATGATAATATATTAGATGAGGAGCTGAAAAATAATAATATTATATTAGAGAATCAATATCCATATACAATTTTAACTAATAAGAATAATAGTACAATATCAAGATGTACAAGTGAAATAACATATCATTCAGAAAATTTAATTGATGTAGTATGGGGACAGGAGCTTTTTGATCAAATTAGTTATATGCGAGGAACATTTTCAGAAAAAAGTCAAGAGGCTATGAGAAGTATAGAAAGGCTTTGGGAAGAAGAGAAGAAACTTGCTGAAGAACATCCAAGAAAATAATTATATATATTTAAAAGTGGTACAAGTAGTGCTGCTTTTTTTATACGAAAAATTAAGGAGATGATTAAATGTTAAATATAAAAGAAAGTATAAACCTAATAGGAGAAAGTAAAATAAAAAATGAAACAGCAGTCTACATGACAGCCACAGTAACAACCGATTCAAGTGGAACACCTACAGTAGTTACAAATGTTTTGAATGAAGAATTATATAAAGGAAATAGAAAAGAATGCAGGGCAGACATAAGCAGCTTTACTGATAATGTTTATGAAATTCAGGATAGAATTTTTGGAGAAAATACAGAAGAAACTAAGGAGGAAGCAGAAGTTGAAGCTAACTAATAATGTAATAGTAAATAGCATAGAAGCACTTAAGAATTTATCATGCAAGGAGCTTGATGTTAAGACAAGTTTTAAGATAGCTAAGAATATAAAAGTTATAGATGAAATAAGTAATATCTTTGTCAAGGAAAAGAGAAAGCTTGTAAGTAAATATGGTACTAAAGATAAAGATGGAAATTTAAAAGTAGATGATAATGGAGTTGCAGAAATAGATAAAGATAATATGCCAGAATGGAATAAATCTTATGCAGATATTTTAGAAATAGAAAATGACATAGCTATTGAAAAGATAAAATTAAGTGATTTAGATATTAAAGTTTCAGCACAGGAGCTTTTAGCAATTGAATATATGATTGAAGAATAGAATGCATAAAATCAAAGTGAAGGGAGGGCAATATTGTTACAACTTTACGACAAAGATCATAAGAAGATGGAAGGGTTAATTAAATATGAAGATTACAAGATAGAAAGTGTGTTAAGTACTGGCGACAAAACACTTTCTTTTTTATATCCCAAAAATGCTTCAGAAAACATTGAGCTTGAGGGTTATATTAGAAATAAAACAGATGAATTTGTTATAAAAGAAATTTCTAATTATGATGATGACTATATTTCAGTATTATCTAAAATGAATGTTGAAACTTTAGAAGGCAAAGAATGGGATAGGTTTGAGACTGTGGAACAAACAGTGAAAGACTCCTTAAACCTCGCTTGTGCAGGAACAGGATGGACAGTAACTTTAATAGATAATATCAAGAAAAAGAGAACTGTAAGAAAGACAGCTTGTTCGACCTGGGATATTATTGGAGCAATTAAAGATACATATAGAGTTGAATTGATTTTTGACAGCTTAAATAAAGTAATAAAAGTTTATGAGAAGATTGGTGAAGATAGGGGAGTTTATTTTATGGACTCCCTAAATCTTATTAATTTAGAGTATAACAATGATACAAATGATTATTACACAAGGATAAGAGCTGAAGGAAAAGATGGTTTAACTCTTGATGGCAAGGGATATTTAGAAAATTATCAGTATTCTAATAAAGTTAAAACTCTTTACTGGAAAGATGAAAGATACACTATCTTAGAAGATTTAAAAGAAGATGCAGCTGCAAAGTTAGAGGAGCTGTCTAAACCTAAAAAATCATATAGATGTGCTATCGAAGATTTGGCGAAGATCAATGAAGAAGAGTATGGAATTTTAGATTTTAATTTAGGGGATATAATCACTTTAATTTCTAAGAAAGATAGATTTAGAGATAAGCAGAGAATAGTAAAAATAATAGAATATCCTGACGAGCCAGAGAATAATGAATGTGAGTTATCTAATACAATGGCATCTTTTGAAGATATACAGAAAGAAGCAAAGGGAGTATATGAAACAGTAGATAATATAACAAGTGATGATGGCACCATAGCTGAAAGTGCCATAAAAGATGTGGTGAATCATATTGTTATAGATAAAGTTGATATCAATAGTTTAAATGCAGTAAGTGCCAGGGTAGGAAATTTAGAAGCAACAAGTGCAACTATTAATGATTTAAAAGTATTTCAAGCTGATATTAATAAATTAGCAGCAACTAAGGCTGATATAACAGATTTAAATGCAGCTAATGCTAAGATTGGAGTTTTAGAGAGCAGCACTGCATTAATAAATAATTTACTTGCAGGAAATATAACTGCAGATATGACACAGACAATTCATCTGACAGGAAAGAATGTTGTTATTGATGAAGGCATTATAAAAAGTGCCATGATAGAAAGCTTAGATGTAGGGAAGATTAATGCAGGCATAATTTCAACAGATAAGTTTGCAATAAAATCTAACTTAGGCGGCATAGAAATTGCAGGTGAAACACAGCAGTGGAGAGATGAAAAGGGCAATGTAAGAATGATTGCAGGAAGGGATTTAAATAATAAATTTATCTTTGGAGTATTTGATGAAACTGGACAAGGAACTTTAATAGATTCTACTGGAGTTAAAGAAAAGGCTTTAGCTGATGGAATTATTAAAGATCGTATGATTAATAATAATGAAATTAGTGGAAACAAGATAAATATTGATAGCCTTATTACTGAAATTAATAGTAATGACACAAGTACTATAAAGTCTACAA
Organism: Clostridium sp. DSM 8431; assembly: GCF_900116755.1. Taxonomy (GTDB): domain Bacteria; phylum Bacillota; class Clostridia; order Clostridiales; family Clostridiaceae; genus Clostridium. Next base: position 3,906 of record NZ_FPBY01000025.1, on the reverse strand, counting down.
AAGTATTTCTTAATGAGGATGGCCAAACATTAGATTTAGCATTTAAGAAGGTTTCAACAAGTTTATCTGAAGTGAAAGAAATCACAAATGCACTACAAACTGAAGTTAGTGTTCATCAGGGAAAGATAGAAGGATTAATAAAAATACTACCATAACTGATAATGGTACATCAGTAAATTTAAAAGATGATTATATATCATTAAAGGCAACTGTTAATGGCATAAATTCAACAGTGGCTTCAGTTAATAGTTCTTTAAGCTCATTGAATAGTAAAGTCACTACAAATGAAACAAGCATAGAGCAGCTTAATAAATCTATAAAGTTAAAGGTAGAAAGCAGTGATGTCATAAATTCAATTAAAGAGATAAATTTGAATTCACCTAATTATATAAAGAATGGCTGCTTTTTAAATGAATATGACAATTGGGATGAAACACTAGAGGAAGATTCCACTAAAAATATAGTTGATAGTACAAGTGGATATAAGAAAGCTTTTAAGATTGTAACTAATGGGAATGACCAGAACATAGTGCAGGAAACAGAAATTCTTCCTTCTGATACGGTTTATACAGCCAGTACTTATTGTTATGTTGAAAAAGGAATAGCTTCCTTAGTAATAAAATTATTAAATACAAGTGGTAAATATGAAACTTATGAGGTTAAGTCATCAGGTCTTGGATGGCAGTGGCTTGAATTAACTTTTACAACAAAAAGCACTAAAGCAGTAAGTTTATATTTAGGAAACTGGCAGAACGGAACTACAAGCTTTGGAACTTACTATTTTACAGCAGTAAGTATTGTTAAAGGGATGTACAGAAATGATTGGCAGGAAAGTTCAACTTATATTAATACAAGTTTATCTAATCTGAATATTGAAAAGAATAAGATAACAGCAAGAGTAAGCAGTGTAGAAACGAAAACTACAAGTATAAATAATAATGTAAGCAGCTTAACAACAAGAGTTACTTCAGCAGAGCAGGAAATAACTCCATCAAGTATTGTTGCTAAAGTAACATCAGGTATAACAGGGGGAAGTCCTTTAAGTACAACAGCTTGGAAGCTAGAAAAGAACAATTTTAGTATATACAATGGTGCTTTTAATATTTATAACAGCAAAAACGTGAAAGTCTTTTATATAGATACTTCTGGAAATGCAAATACCAGAGGTAATTTTTATAATTATGACAGCAATAATGTTCTAAGAGCTTCAATAACTAATAAAAAGCTTAATATGTACAATGAAAGTGGCAGTTATATTGGAGGATTAGGAAGTAACCAGTATGTTGGTGATAGCAGTATAAAAGGTTTAACTATGGATCTTGATATGGGTGGCAAATATATTTCTTTTGCTATAAAACAATCATCAAGTTCTAATACTTATAATACTGTTTTTGCTTATCATAGGGCAGGCAGTTTTGCCACAGAAGGGTTAAATGGATATGCTAATTTTGATATGCATGGCTATAACATAACTAATACAGGAAATTTGATAGAATCCAATTATATAAAGGCAATGGACTGGATAAGTAATGATGGGACAGGAGGGACTAATTATATTAGAGTTACTGTAAATAGAACATCTAATCAATTTTTGAGAGGAATAACAACTTGGGCATCTGATGCAAGGCTGAAATTTAATATAAATGATACAAAAGTTAATGCACTTGATGAAATAAGTAAGTTTAAGCATAGGCAGTTTAACTGGAGAGAGGATGGAAAACATCAGGATATAGGATATATTGCACAGGAGCTTGAAAAGATTAATCCTGATTATGTATTCAAGGTTAAACAAGTTAATGGAGATTTTATATATCAGATAAGACCTGAAATGATTATTCCTGTTTTATCAAAAGCAATACAGGAGCTTAAAGAAGAAAATGATATTTTAAATAAAAAAATTAATGCAGTAAGTAGGGAAGTTTAAAGGCTTCTCTATTTTTATATAAAGGTTTAGGAGGTGGCATATGGATCAAATAAAAGGATCTATAGCAATAATAGGAACAATATTTACATGGTTATTTGGAGCTTGGGATATGGCTTTAATAGTTCTAATTTCATTTATGTTTTTGGATTATATAACAGGGCTAATAAAAGGATGGAATAACAAAAGTCTTAGTTCAAATATTGCATCAAAAGGAATAGCAAGGAAGTCTTTAATATTTATTGTGCTTATAGTAGCAGTACTTTTAGATAGGCTTTTAAATACAGGAACATGGGTATTTAGAACTCTAGTATGCTATTTCTACATAGCTAATGAAGGAATAAGCCTTTTAGAAAATTGTGCAGAGCTTGGAGTACCAATTCCAGATAAGATTAAAGAAACTTTGGTGCAGTTAAAGAGCAATGAGGAAAATAAAAAAATAGAAGAATAAAAAACATAAGAATATTTAAAGACAATAGTAATCTTGAAATAAAACTATTGTCTTATTTTTATAGGAAAGAGGTTTTAATATGAAAATTAATTTAGATATGGGACATACAGTAAGTGGAGCAGATACAGGAGCAGTTGGATGTGGAAGAAAAGAACAGGATTGTACAAGAGAAAAAGGGTATAAGGTAAAGGAAAAGTTAGAAGCTTTGGGTCATAGTGTTTGTATATGTAGTGTTGATAGTGCAGAAACAGTAAATGAAAGTTTGTCAGCAAGAGTTAATAAAGCTAATGCAAATGGAGGAGATCTTTATGTATCAATACATTTAAATGCAGGAGGTGGATATGGTACAGAAGTTTATACATATCAAGGAAAAGAATTAAGTGAAGCAAGGAATGTATTAAATAATATATGTAATTTGGGTTATAGAAACAGAGGGATAAAGGGAGCTAATCTTTATGTTATAAATCATACCAAGATGCCTGCTATGCTTATTGAGTGTTGCTTTATAGATTCAAATGATGATATGAGAAGATATAATGCTGAAGATATAGCAAATGCAATTGTAAAAGGATTGGTGGGTGAAGCAAGTAATAGTACAGCTAATATTAAGGTTAATGAAAGTAATTCAAAACCAAGTAGTGATTGGGTAAGAAGATTGCAGGAGGAGTGTAATAGACAGGGATTTTCTAATCAAGTTGTGGATGGGATTCCTGGACCTAATACTTTGGAAGGGTGTCCTACTTTAAGGTATGGAGCTAGAGGGAATATTACTAAATTACTTCAAGAAAGGTTAGTTGAATTAGGATATGATATCAATTTGGTTGATGGCATTTTTGGTGAGAACACAAAATGGTCAATATCTTTATACCAAGAAAATAATGGGTTAATTAAAGATGGAATAGTTGGAAAAGGTACATGGAGTAAATTGGGTGTTGGCAATTATAAACAAAAATAAAGAGCGTAAAAGAAAAAACATTTAAAAAAAGACTAAAATGGAAAAAAAAGTTTGAAAAAAGTTGTGAGTTTTGCTAAAATGAAAAAGAATTCAAAAGATATTGGTAATTACTAGTATATTATTAGGAGGTAAATAATGAAAAAAAGTTTTATTAACTATAATAGTGCATTTTTACTTGAATAATTTTACAGTTGAAAAAAAAGCAAACTTTAATAAGCTATTTTTAATGACTCAAAAATTTCTTCTATAGGCCTACCGTTTGCGGCAGCATCATAAATATATCTAACTTTAGATTTTTCTAAATCCTTCTTTGCAGCTTTATAGCCACTATTAAAGTGATGGCAATCAGTAGAATACATTTTGCAATACGTATAATTTACTAACATTATTACTAAATATCTATTGATACTTTTTTCACTTCTAACTTGATAGCCATCTAGTCCTAAGTAGGTTTTACAATCTCTAAAAAATGGTTCAATAGCCCAACGGTCTGTATATTGAGTTAAGATGTCTAATGGTTCTAATGAAGTATCTAGTGAAATAAAAGTTTTTAATGCTCCATCATTTTGAAAAGCATCT
>NZ_FPBY01000244.1 GCF_900116755.1 Clostridium sp. DSM 8431 | reverse complement strand
ACTTGACTGTAAAATTTTTCAAGTAAAAATGCACTATCATAGTATAATAAATTAATTTGAAAATATATTGCAACTAAATTTTATAGATAATAATTATATTTGTAAAATTAGTATTTATTATATGAATTTTAGTGGGGAGTTTATATAAAAGTATTATTTTGATGGGGAAAATTATTAATTTAATAAGTATCAGTAATATATACAGATAAATTTATAGAAGGAGCAAATTATATTTATTTTTTTTGCAAAGAAATAATTTGGTATATACTTAAATGTGTTTATATGGTTAAAAAGTGAGATGAAAGCAAAAAAATAGTAAAACATTAAATGAAATTATAAAACTACAAAAAACAAAATATCAAAAAATAAAATTACACATGAGGTTTTTGAAAATATTATTTAAATTATAACTTTTATCAATATATTTATCCAATTGCATGAAATAAGCATGTCTAATTTTACATCCTTTTATATAAAAATGAATAAAATTAATCTTTATACAAAAAATATGGTTGACTAATCAACTATATTTGTTTAAAATAATCGTTGACTAGTCAATCATTGTTGGAGGAAAAACTTATGGATAAATTGCTAATGTATCTTAGTAAGACTTATAGATATGAAGATAGTTACCTTAATAAACAATTAAAAAAGTATAATTTGAGTAGTGGTTCTTTTTCTTACTTATTAGCTCTTAATAAAAATGAGGGAATGAGTCAGATACAAATAAGCAAAGATATTGGAAATGATAGAGCAATGTCTGCAAGAACAATAAATAAACTTATTGCAGATGGGTTTGTATATAAAATTCAAGATGAGAAAGACTGTAGGGCATACAAACTTTATTTAACAGATAAAGGCAGAGAAATAATACCTTCTATAGAAAAAGAGATTCAAGAAATTATAAATTTTTTAACTGAAGATTTATCTGAAGATGAAAAAAGAACAACTAGAGATTGTTTGAAAAATATATTTGAAAAAAGCAAAAGATTAAGAAATGGAGAGTGTGTTTTATGATTAAAGACAACGCTAAAAAATGGACGATATTTGTAATCATAGTTATAGCTACTTTTATGTCAGCTTTAGATGCTAGTATTGTCAATGTTGCACTACCTAATATGGCAGACAAATTAGCAGTTAGTACTGCTAATATACAGCTTGTAGTTGTTAGTTATCTTGTTACTATTTCAGCTGTAATTTTAATATTTGGACGTTTAGGAGATATGTTTGGAAAGACTAAGATATTTAAAATAGGTCTTTTACTATTTACTATAGGTTCACTTTTATGTGGAATAGCTAGTTCCTTTGAAGTATTAATAATTGCAAGAATTATTCAAGCTATTGGAGCTGCAGGTACTATGGCAAATAACCAAGGTATAATTACAGAAGTATTTCCACCAGGAGAAAGAGGAAAGGCCTTAGGACTTAATGGTACAGCTGTTGCTCTTGGTTCTCTAGTAGGTCCTGGTCTTGGAGGATTCATTGTTGGTGCCTTTAGCTGGGAATATATATTCTTGATAAATATTCCAATAGGTGTAATAGCATTATTTTTTGCAGTTAAACTTCTTCCGAAATCAGAAAAAGTTAATGATGAAAAAATTGATATTGTAGGTGCTCTTTTATTTATGCTTACAATAATTCCTCTATTTGTTGCACTTAATTCAGGAATAAGAATAGGCTTTACTTCACCAATTATATTAGCTGGTTTTGCAGTTGCTGTAGCATGTTTTATTGCTTTTATAATTGTAGAAAGAAAGATAGAATCACCTCTTATAGATCTTGACATATTTAAAAATAAGTTATTCTCTATAAGTATTATTTGTGGATTTATAAGCTTTGTAGCAATATTCTCTTATAACATAGTAATTCCATTTTACCTTCAAAATTTAATGGGATTCTCACCACAAAAAGCAGGCTTTATTTTAATGGCTTATCCATTAATTTTAGTTATTGTTGCACCTATGAGTGGGGCTCTTTCTGATAGAATTGGTTCAGAATTTTTAACTTTCTTAGGCCTTTTTATAGGAGCTTTAGGATTATTTCTTATTGCAACATTTAATGAAAATACAAGTATAGTTTTAATGGTATTATTTATTGCTATTATGTCTATAGGAATGGGAATATTCCAATCACCTAATAATTCATTAGTAATGTCTACTGTTTCAAAAGATAAGCTTGGAATTGCAGGAAGTATTAATGCATTAATTAGAAATGTGGGTATGTCTTCAGGAATTGCATTAGCAACAACACTTTTATATACAAAGATGAGTGAAAAAATAGGATATAGAGTTACAGATTTTGTTGAAGGTAGAAATGACGTATTTTTATATGGAATGAGATGGGTATTTGTTACAGGTGCAGTTATATGTTTAATTGGAGCCTTAATTACCTTTTATAGAATGACTAGATATTCTAAGAAAAAAGTTCAAAACTAATATTGGATATGAAAAAGGTTATGGATGAAGATTTAATATACGAAATACTTTCAGTAGTAGGAGAGATTCCAGAAGGGAAAGTAGCTACATATGGACAGATTGCAAAACTTATTGGAAGAGATAAAAATGCACGTCTTGTTGGAAAAGTTTTAAGTCATGCAGAATATTACGGAAAATATCCATGTCATCGTGTAGTAAATCATGCAGGAAGATTAGTCCCTGGATGGAACAAAGATTTTTATTATTAGAAGAAGGGGTAGCCTTTAAAAATGAAAATCATGTTAATATGAAAAAAAGTCAGTGGGACTGCTGAGAATATATACTATTAATTGTTACATATTTTAATATAAAAAGCTCCAGAAGTGCATTTATATATTGCACCTCTGGAGCTTTTTAGTTAAATTATAAATATGTATTATCTCTTATTTTTAGTTGTGAAATCTTAAAATATCTTCTACATTTTTTCTTTTTGGAGCAGATACCTCGCCATCAGCATAACCATATACGATTAAAGCTGCAACTGTTTCGTTTTCAGGTAAGTTAATTATTTCTGAGATTGATTTTTCATCAATTACTCCTAAAATACAAGTCCCAACTCCCTTTGCATAAGCAGCTAAGCAGAATGTTTGACATGCAATTCCTGCATCAAAAGCTTCCCATTCATTAGCCTTAGTAGTAGCAAAACCATTGAATGATTTTGTTTCTCCATATATTTCTTTTGGAAGTCTTCCACTTTTTCCTTGTACATAGCTTAAAACAGCTACGCCTTTGGCCTTTTTTAAAGTACCTATATTATATACGAATTCATTTACGCCATCAGTAGCTAATTTTTGAATTGTTTCTTCATCATCAATTAAAGTATATCTTGCAGTTTGAGTATTTGTCCAAGAAGGAGCAAAACGACTTATAGAAACTATTTCTTTCATTAATTCTCTATCTACTTTTTCATCTTTAAATTTACGAATACTTCTTCTTTCTTCAATCATTTTAATTGCGTCCATTATTAAAAACCTCACTCTATTTTTTCTTTTGTAGTTATTTTTTATTATACTTGAAATCTATCTATAAGTACAATTATTCACCTTTTTATGACATATGGAGTATATCATTCTATGATAGTGCATTTTTGCTTGAAAAATTTTACAGTCAAGTAACCAAACAGAATCCTAAGCTATTTTTAAT
>NZ_FPBY01000156.1 GCF_900116755.1 Clostridium sp. DSM 8431 | reverse complement strand
AAATATTTATGATCTTCAATAAAATTATTAATTTCAGAAGATATAGATTTACGTAATGCGGAGCAAATAAAAAAGACAGCATTAGAAAATGATAATTTTCTATTTCTTGAAAATGAATTACCTAAACTGTAAGCTTCTTTAAATTCACTCGAAGTAATTAAATTGTTTGTATCTTTCAAAATTGCAGATAATAATGTTGTATTTTTCATAATATTAAACCTCGCTATAAATTTATTTCTCTATAGCGAGGCTGCAAATTTTTTCTCTATTGTCAAGCTTTTTTTTATATTTTTTATTTTATTCTTAAGTTGACGACATTGAGCGATTATATGCGAAACAAAATGTTCCAACAACAGCTACACCTATTCCTACGCAAGCTGCATAACTCAATATTATGCCGCCTATTACTACACCACTCTCTCCATTATCATCACAAAAATTAACAAAGTTGTTAGAACAATAAGCAAAAATATTATGTTTTAATATTTCCCCTTCTTCTCCAATAATACTATCAGCATTAATAAATCTCCCTACCTCAGGATTATAGTATCTAGTTTGTATATAATAAAGACCAGTTTCGTTATCATATCTATAGCCTCTATATCTATAAGGATTTTTAACTCCTAAACTTTCCTTTAACTTACCATCAATAGAAATAATTTTTCCAAAAGAATCATAAGTATATTCTACTACTTTATTTCCATTATTGTCTACCAAAGCAATAATATCATTTTGTAAATTTCTTAAATAGAAGTATTCATCTCCATTAAGATTAATAGAAACTAAATCTCCTACACTATCATAAGTATAATAAATTTCATCATCTTCATTACTTTCATAAATAACAGTATCTCCTGAAAGAATATACTTAGTAGTTAAACCATTAACAGTTTTCTCAGTTCTTACACCAGATTCATCATACTTGTATGTAATATTATCATTACCTTTTTTCATTGACATTAGGTCTCTACCAACATTCCAAGTAAAACTCCATCCATCATAAGTTAACGGATTTCCTATTTGATCATAAGTAATTGCTTTTCCATCAAAGGACGTAAGCTTATCCTTCCAATTATTATCACTGTATCCATAAGTAATAGTTTTAATAGCCTGTTCATTAACTTCTCCATGAGTTAAAGGATATTCTGATCTGCTTAAAATATTTCCATCTAAATCATAAGAATTAACTAAAGTTTTATTTAAAACTTCATTATCTTCCCTAACTAATTCATTTAATTCATCATAATAGTATTTAATTACTTTACCCTCTTCATTAGTTGCAGTTTCTATATTACCATTCTTATCATAAGTATATGAGATATTTTCATCCCCAAAAGTTATAGTAGAAATATTAGTTGATTCTGAAGTTCCATCCTTAACTAAGGATACTCTTATAGCTTCTATCTTTTTACCTTCACCAGTAGTTCCTGCGACTTCTCCATCTTGAACTATAGCAGTCCATCCCACATTTTCTACATGTGCCTGATATTTTACATGATATCCTTGTGGAGCGCCTTCCAATTTAATCTTTACAGCCTCTACCTGTCTACTTTGTCCAACAGTTCCTGCAACTTCTCCATTATTTACCCAGTCAAGCCATCCTAAACCTGAACTATGAGCCTGATATTTTATAGTCATTCCTTGAATTGAAGTATTAAGATTTAGCTTAAAGGCTTCCATTGCCCTATTTTCACCAGTAGTCCCTGCTGTCTCACCAGCTTTAACTTCACCCATCCATCCTTTATCAGATACATGAGCCTCACATCTAAGCTCTGCATCTAATTTAGAACTTCCAGCATATCCATAGCTTATTTTATATTTATTGCTACCATTTTCAATAGTTCTATCACTAATTCTTCCTAATTTATCATAATTACGATTAATACTAAACTCTTTATTATCATTCTTTACAGTAAAAGAAACTTCTCTGCCGTCTTTATCATATTTACAACTTTTACTTAAAGTTTTTCCATTAATCTTTTCACTTACAACACTACTCTTGTTATTTTCATCATAAGTATATCTAGTTACATTACCATTAGAATCAGATACTCTTACAAGTCTATCAACAAAATCATAAGTATATTTATACTCAACATCATTAACATAGTCAGTTTTAACTGCTAAATTTCCATTAGCATCATAAATATTTGCATATCTAACCTTATCTACATCAATTCTTATCTCATTTATTCTTTTTGCAACACCTACAGTACCAGCAACTTCACCATCCTGTACCCAGTCCTGCCATCCAATATCCTCTACATGTGCTCTATATCTTACTCTATATCCTTTAGGAGCACCTTCAAGATTAATTCTAATAGCTTCAATTCTATTATTTTGATCTATTGTACCAGCAATTTCTCCATCACTCTTAGCATCAAGCCATCCTAAGTCAGACACATGTACTTGATACTTAATCTTCATATCTTTAGGTGCATTAGTTAAAGAAATCTTAATCCCATTAATGATTGAACATGTATTGCCGTTTCCACTTACCTCCTTATTAGAAACAGTATTCTGCCAGCCCTGTCCTGAAATATGACTTACATATTGAACTCCAACTTTATTATCACCAAGTACTCTTCCTCCAACAATTCTTCCATACCCATCATAATCCCTAGCTATTGCATTACCATTACCATAAGTAGTTTTTAATAATTCACTTGTCTTATTATCATAATCATTTTTAACTAATTGTTTAGAACCTACACTTACATTGGTGTTTTTTCCAAAAGCATCATAATTAAAGTTATAACTTACCCCATTAGTTTTAATTTGTGTAATTATATCGTTAGTATAAGTATATTTATTTACAGAAGCTGAATTTCCTACATTTTTAGAAACCTCTGTAATTCTTCCCATAACATCATAAACATAGTTGGTAGTATATCCCTTACCATCTGTTGCACTATTTAGATTTCCTTTAATCTCATTATAATTGTAAGTAACAGTACTACCTAAACTATTAGTAAATGTTTTTTCATAGTTTCCACTCTCTGTATAAGAAGAAGACATTCTTAAATAATTATTTGAATCTTCTCTTTGTGATGCTTCTACTGCATTACCATATTGATCATATTCAAAAATAGATACTATTCCTTCAGAGCTTTCAGCTCTAATAATATTTTTATGTGTATCATATTCATACTTAAAATTGCTTCCAGTTGGATTAATGCTTTTTATCAAGTTATTATTTCCATCATATTTAAACTTTGTATTTTTATTAGCCAAGTCTACAGAGGAAATAATATTTCCTTCAGAATCATATTGATAACTTACTCCATAAGTTTCTTTGTAAAGCTGTACTCCATCAAAATAAGTTGTATTAACGTTATTTTCATAAATTAAGTAAACATCTATACTGCTGTAATCATCTTTAGCAATCATAAATTCACTTAAATACTGCCAGTCAGTACAATCAGAATTAAACTTAAAAGTTTCTATCTGACCTGATGTTGTATTTATAATTGCTTCAAGAGCAAACTTACCTCTTTCAACTGCCTCAGCCTTAGCCCAGGCTCCTATAGAGTAAACATCTCCCTTTTTACCTGAAACATTAACATGCTGCTTTATCTTTCTCTCAGCACTATTAGCTGCCCCTGTTATTCTATAAACATTATTACTCAAATAAGAAATATGACTTATATCACCTGTACCAGTAACTCCGCTATTGTTATCGCAGCCCATGTTTTCCCAAGGTCCTGGAGTTGTTCCTTCCCCTTTAAAATCTCCATTTTCAATAAGATTATATCTATTAGGAACTCTTCCTTTTTCTAATTGAAAATTATCAAAATAAGCTTCTCCTGATTCTCCATAGATAACACCTCTGATAATAACACTTTCACTTGCACTATCCTGAGGAACTGTAAATGTAGTACTATATCTTTCCCAATCTGTATCTCCCTGAATAAATTCAGAGCCATAAGGTACATAATTACCATCCTTATCTTGAACAAAAGCTACTATTCTAGCTCCAGCATTTCCATTATGGGTATCAGACACACCTTTAGTTTTTATATAAGCTGAGACTGTATAAGTTTCACCTTTTTCTAAAGAATTCAACTGTTCAAAATAACTCTCTAAATTCTTATCTTTTTTGCTTATCTTCATTGATTTACTTCCTAGATAAGCTTCACTAGATTTCTCAACTTTTCCTGTGCCCCAGCCATCTATACAATATCCACCATCATTCTCCATGCTTGTATTACTAGCTAAATTTATGATAGTGCTTTGTAATTTAGATTCAGTAGTTAACTTATTACCAATATTACCTATTTCACTATATTTGTAATACTTAGCATTTCCTTTATCATCTCTAACTGAAACTGTTTTTCCCCTATTATTAAAACTATAAATATTAGTTTTGCAGTTAAGTACATCTTTAAAAGTAGTAATATTATTGCCATACTCAATATTTAAAATACCGCCTTGTTCTCCGCTTGTAACACTTTCTTTTACACTTTTAACTTTTACAGGACTGGCTTGAGTCAAATCATAATTAATTCTATATCCTGTATAATCAATAACTTCTTCTAACTTAGATTCTTCATAATTATATGTAGAAACCTTTCCATCTTTATATGTGATAGTCTTTAAAAGTCCTCCGTCATAACTGTAGCTAGCTGCAATACTTCCATCAGGTTCTGTTATGCTGGCAAGTCTTTGTTCTGAATTATAATTTAAAGTAATTACTCTTCCTGCTCCATCAGTTATAGTACTTATATCCTTTGATCTTGGAGTATCTCTATATGTAATCACTATATGGTTATTATTAGCATCCTTTATTTCCTTTAAAAATCCATCAGAGCCAAAGTTCATCTCACTATTTTTCTTATCTTTAATGGTATAGCTTCCATCACCATTTTTATTTAAAGTAAGTTCTAAACCATCTATATCTCTAACTGCATTATTACTATCAGCTTTGAAATAATGTACTGTTCCATCTTCATCAGTATAAGTATAATATTTAACATTATTAATTATTTTTTCTTCTACCTTCTGCTGTAAACTCAATCTCCATCCAAGTCCATAACCCCAGTCATAACCTATACAGCCGTCTTTTAAATTATAAATATGTTTTAAAGTTACAGGCATTCTATTACCTGTCATGCTTAAATCATTATGAACTAAAACTAAGTTTCCATTATAATCATTAACATACCCATTTCCTGCCCTGCCGATATCTTGTGTATGATATGTCCAGTAACTTTCCAATCCCATATTGCTGCAATAAGCAATAGAAACACTTGGTCTAGCCTGGCTAACCTCAGTATCTGAAGATCTAAAAGAAACTTTTCCTCCACCTTCATTATCTGCTTTCAGCATTAAACCATAGTTATTACCGCTTTCATACCACTCTTTTGTTATTGAAGTAATATCAAAATCATGCCAACCATTTGCGGAAGTATTAATAACATTATAATCAACTATCTTTTCATCATATCCAGGTTTATTAGACCAATTGATATTGCTTGAATTCCAGTCACCTAAAACCTTATGTACATTAACTTGTGCTCCCCCATTAGAGGCATCATTTTCATAAAGATTTAACTTAGCTGAAGTTACCATATCAGTAGTACTTAAAGTTGGTAATTTGAATTTAAAATAACCTCTCATAGTTCCTTGAGTGCCGCCATTCCCAACTCTCACCAAAATATTATTTTTCTTATTATTTCTATCTAAAGAACAAACAAAAGTATCTTGAATGTCCTTTATTCCTAATGCTGTTTCTACTGTTGGATCAAGCTTTACTGGATAAGCTCTATCTTCATCATTTAACCATTCACTGCTTGGAACAATACTTAAATCATAACCGTCTTTTGTTTGTTCTAAACTTAAATCAATATCACAGCTGGACTCATCATTATCATCAAACATAATAGGTGCAGCTATTTTATAAATTTCTTTAGATTTGTCATTTATATCATAAAAAATAATTGTTTTATCTTCTTGAATAACAGGTACCAAATTCTCCATATTTAGATGAACTTTAATTTGAACATCATCAATCTTTTTCTTAATAATAAAGTTTTCCTTAACTACATCACCTATAACATCATAAGTCAAATCTATTCCATCATAAATATCATTAAATTCAACTGTAGAATAGGCTTTTAAAACAGATTTTATCTTTTCATTTTCAGTTAAAACATCCTTAACTTCATCTTTTTCCTGAGATGATAATTTTTTATATTCTTCCCCTTCATCAACTTTTTTATGCACTTCTTCTTTTATCTTTTCAGTTAATTCTGTTTCATCAATAGAATCAACTTCAGCCACAGTTTCTTTAGTGTCTGCAATTCCCCAAGATAATTTATAATTATCTTTTGCAATACTTACAAGCTTATTACTTTTAGTATTTTTAGAAAATAAAATATCAAAATTGTTATTCTTATTCTTAACTATATTCTCTGTCTCTTGCACCTTTTCAGCTTTAGAATCATTTAAAGCTTTCACTTCTTCTTTTTTATTTTCTTCTGGTGCAATTATATCTTTAGTTAAACTCCCCTTTTCCCCATCAGCTTTTTCTTTTTCCTCTTCGGCTACTGTATTATCTTTAGTTAACTTGTTATCTTCATTATTAACTTCTTCCTGATCTTCTTTTTCTTCAATAAAAGTAGAATCTTTAGCCTCTTCTAAAGTATTGTCTATATCCTTCCACACACCATCTTCCATATAATGAACTTGTATAGGATAGACTACAGCCTCATAAGTTTTATCTTCTTTCAAGAAATGTTTTGTATTACCATCCCTTTTTTCTACTAATTCTTCAATAATTTTAGATTCATCAACAGTATTATTTACATCCTGTTGACTTTCACTTTCTTTTATATTACTAGTGAAACTTGCTGCCAAAGCTTTTGTTGGCAAAATGTTCATTATAAATATCACTAATAATAGTAAAGCAATCTTGTTTTTTATTTTCCCCATTTTATCACTCCTCTTGATTTTTTTAGACTATTATACCATATATTATCTATTTTTACTTATTTTTACAATAAATTTCCCTTATTTTTTTGTTTTCTTTTTGTTCTTCATAAAGAATGTATAGATACACTTAAATATTTAAAAAATTACTTTTAAAAATTTAAAATTTTTTATATAACTGGTCTAAGAACAAAGTGGCTGACGCCACGCTCCCTTCGGGAAACTTAATTGTAAGTAAAAATTTAAAAGCATAGGATGCTCAAAATCCTATGCTTTATCTTTATCCACGATATTTCTTTCCATAAACTCCATCATATTTTAAAGGTCTCATTATACCGCCGCATTTTTCGCACGAAAAACAAGGGGGTTCATCTATATTACTTTGATCCATCTCATCAAAGTATTCTACAACCTCCTTAGGAATATCTTCTTCCATACCACATTGTGTACATTTATATTTTATTGTTTCTTCCATACTGAATTCCTCCAACTATCGTGATGTCGGATTAATTCTATCATACACTATTCCTTTTGCAATAGAGTATATTTCAAGAGCTTCTTCAAGCTTTTCTCTAGTTCCTTCTAGAATTTTATTTTTTAAGTATTCACGCATCGAACCATATTTGGGATATACAATATCATAAAATCTCATTCTCTTATTACATATAGGACAATCACAAGGACTAACACCAAAGCTCGCCAAGATTCTATATT
>NZ_FPBY01000021.1 GCF_900116755.1 Clostridium sp. DSM 8431 | reverse complement strand
AAAAATAGGGGTATGAGTACTTGATACAAAGGATTTTTTGCATGTTTTGCAAAGGTACCTTTGAACATTTTTATTCTTTCCGTTTTTAACTATGTATTTATTATGGCAATGAGGGCAAATTAATTTTGAGTCTTCTTTAATTGAAGATAATTCAATTAGTTTACTTATATCCATAATTAATTTTCTTTTTGAGGGATTACTCATAGGTTTTATTATTTCTAATACATCATTGTAATTATACGAATTCAAATACATCATCTCCTTAAAAATCTTTGTTAAGATGATTGACATATTTTATCACTTTTATTCATAATACAGCCTTATTAAAAAATAATTTTTGGATATATTATTTCTTATAAGACTAAAAGGAGATATATATAGATGAATAAAGATCAATACATAGTTGAAGGATTAAATAATGAAATGGCTAAAGAAAATTTAAAAAGGGCTCTTGAAATTATTGAAGGAGTTAATGGTGTTTTTATAGATTTAGGAAGGAATAACTTAGAGATTCTTTGTGATTCTAATGTTGATTTAGAAAGGGTAAGAGATTGTATAGAAAATACAACTCATAAGCTACAGTAATTAGATATAAAAATACCCGAAATTTTGAAAAATTATATTTCGGGTATACCTTAATTTCTAAAGTAAAAGAAAATCAAGATAGCAATCACTTATTAAGTTGATAGTATCTTTAAAAATTGATTTATCTTCTTTTGTTAAGTATTTTTCTATATAAAAGCTATTTAAATCCTTTATTATAGATTTATTTAAATTTAGTATTTCTTTTTTAAAGTTAGAAGAAACAAGTCCTATTTTTGAAGTATTAAATACTTTTGTATATATCCTTAAAATAGATAAGGGAAGTAGAATATATAGTTTATTGTCTTTTATATAATCTAAACTATAGTTATAAAGTTTAAAAACAGGTATTTTGTAGCTTAAAGAGTGAGTATATATCTTCGTAATATAGTTGTAGTTATCTAAAGATGAATATTCATTTTCTAATTCTAGAATTTTTACATCTGGAAGATTAATAATATAGCTATCTTCTAGAGCATTAGTTAAATCATATTTTAATAAATAAAGAGAAAAATTCCTATTAGGCTTATTCAAAAATTCAATTGAAAATAAATATTTTTCATCCAAAGTAAAGTTAATTGATGAAAGTGATGAATTAAATTTTACGTAATTGTTCTTATCTTTATCAAGTTTTTGTGTATAAATATTTACAGAAGAATTTATGTCTAATGATTCATTAAAAAAGAAATTAAATAGTTGAATTATTAAACATGAACTTACAGATTGAAAAAAATTTAAAATTATTTTAAATATTTTTTCATTAGATGATAAATTATCTTGATTGTATAAATAAATAACTTTGCTCAAAAAAACACCTCTTTTTGAGTATTGACATAAAATATTTTTTTTAACACCTAACAAATAAAAAAATTAAGTTCTAAAATATTTAAGGCGTTAAAAAATAATTACATTGCCCTAAAAGAAAAAACAAAAATAAAAATATAAATATAAATATAAATATAAATAAAACTTAGTGCTTACATTTGTTCATACAAGTAATAAATATATATGATATTTAAAATAAAAATATTAATTTACATTTTGAAAAAATATTATAATTAGAATAATTAATAGAAAAACAGTTATTACCACAAGTATTGCAAGAGCAATATTATTTAAAGAAAAAATATTTTTTTCTTTCATAGTGACATAACCATCTGGATACATATATTTAAATCTTGGACTTTCCTCTATGGGAAGGGTGTAATCAAAGTCATCTTCAATAAGTTTACCCTTTCTTTTTAATCTTTTATTTATATTTTTTTCATAATTATCAAGACATCTATATTTTAATGTATTAGTAAATAATATATCAAAAAGCTTTTTTGCCTCTACAAAATTATAAGTTCTATAATGACTAAGTGCTAATAATAAAATCATATTATATTTTTTGGGATTTTTTTCTATGTATTTATTTAAATAAGGAATTGCTTCGTTATATCTTTCTAGTTTAAAAAAGCATTTACTTAATTTTTTTATTGAATCATAATCTTCATTATTAATACTTAGTGCTTTTTCATAAAATGGAATGGCATCATCAAAATTTTGGATTAATGAAAAATAGTCGCCATTAAGTCGTATAAGTTCAGGATCATAATCACATATATCATAAGCTAAATCTAAATTAATTGAGGCGTCATTATAATTTCCAAATTTTAAGTCTCTGTAGACTAATTCTCTATAAGATATGTATATATCAAACAAATCATCATTTATATCAGTTATAAAGTCATAACTTAATGGAGATAAGTTATCTAAGTTGTTTATTAAAGAATAGAGCATAATAGAATAAGAGTAATCATCACTTTCTTGAGAATAATCAGTACTAAAACAGAATAATACATCTATTATATCCCATATATTTTCTGGAATATAATAATGCTTTGTAAAGTAGTGTAAAACTTCTTTTTTAAAAACCTTTCCATATTCCATATTTTCAACCATAGGATCAGATAATAATTTTCTCCATACTTTTTCATTTACTCTTAATTTTGGTGAAGTATAAATTTTATCAATTGATTCAATAAAGTTATTAATTTTTATAATGGCCTCTTCTCCTAACGGTGGCGAAAGATAATCAAAGCTTTTTAGTTTTATCTTTGATTTAAAATAATTATTAGAAGAATCATCAGGTTCTTTATATTGTTTGTTAGATGTTTTGTCCAAAGAATCCATAACACTAGTCCTTTCTTGTATATTGATTGTATATATAATTATATATTAAATGTATTAAATATACAAATTTGTAAGTGATGTTATGGGCTAAAATTTTGTTTATTAGAGTTGTATCTTGATTAAAAAGAAAAATATAGGCTTAAATGTAAAAAAATAATAAAAATAAAATGTTAATATTCTTACTTAAGTATAAACTTTAAGAAATATTTACCTGAAAAATAGGCTGTATTATGGATAAAAGTGATAAAAATAGGCAGATATCTAAATAAATGATTATTGAGAAGTGATTGATTTGTGATTAGATAACTATTTTAAAGTTTTAGAAAATATAAAGCTTTTAAGTAATGTAGCTAAAAAGAAATTATTAATAATATAAGCATTTTAATTAATGTTTTAAATAATAAAGAAACATTAATTTGCTCTCATTGTAAAAATAAATACACAGTTAAAAATGGTAAGGATAAAGAAAACCAAAGATATTTATGTAAAACTTGCAAAAATTCAATGTGATGAAACCTTTTTTCAAGAATCTTTTAAGGGCAATCACTATAAAAATGGAGTTGTTATGCCAAGAAAGGTGAACATTCTTATTTAAGCACGAACTTTAAAGGACGTCCACCTATATTGGAATAGTTAGTTTTACTTATCACTTTATTTAAAAATACAGCCTATTCTTTATTATTAATAAGAAACTTTTTTGATAATTCTAAGAAGGCAGCTAGAGCAGGAGAGATCCATTTGTCCTTATGATATATAACTTGAGATATTACCCCAAAGTCAGGACCATGCCAATTAAGAGGGATAAGCTTGCCTGATTTAATTTCATCATCTACAGCAACCTTTGGAAGAAGGGTTATACCAAGACCACTCATTGTAAATTGTTTTATTGCTTGAACACTACCTGTTTCAAGAACAAGATTTTGTTTTACATTATATTCTCTTAATATATTTTCAAAAGCAGCTCTATAGCTACAACCTGTTTCAGTTAATATTAACGGTTCATTTTGAATATCCCAAGGAGTTACATTTTCTTTTCCTATTAGGTGATGACCTGGATAAGCAAGTAAAAGCATAGGTTCATCAATTTCTATTTCGCTTATAAAATCTTCAGATTCAATTTTGCGCCCGAGAGAAAAGGCAACATCTATTATGCTGTCTTTTAGATAGTGTCTAAAGTCAGCACAGCTACCAAACTTTAATGATACTTCAACATTAGGATAAAGACGTCTGTATTCCTTTAATATTTCAGGAAGCCTTATAACACATAGAGACTCAGCTGCCCCTATAGTTAAGGTACCATTAGGTTTATTATCATGAAATACTACATTTTTTATGTCTGTTGATAACTTTATCATTTGTTTTGCATATGGAATAAGTTTTCTTCCTTCATGAGTTAATGAAATATTTTTTCCTATACGATCAAATAATTTAACGCCAAGTTCATCTTCAAGTGATTTTATTTGAGTAGTTATTGTTGACTGAGCATAGCCAAGTTCATTAGCAACAGATGTAAAACTTTGTAACTTTCCTACAGTCAAGAATGTATTAAGTTGACGAAAATCCATGATATTCACTCCTTATCAAATTAATTGAATGAAATAATTCAAATTATCAATTTTACTAATGATTAAAATAATGATATCATATACTTAGTTAATAACACAAATTTAGTTTGAGGTGATATGTAATGAGTAATAAGTTAAAAGTGGGGATTATAGGGGCTACAGGTATGGTAGGTCAAAGATTTGCATGCCTATTAGAAAATCATCCATGGTTTGAAGTAAAAGTTCTTGCAGCAAGTAAGAGATCAGCAGGTCAAGTTTATGAAGATGCTGTTGAAGGAAGATGGAAGATGGAGACTCCAATTCCTGAAAATGTTAAGGAAATGGTTGTTATGGATGCAGATGATGTAGAAGCTATTTGTAGTCAAGTTGATTTTGTATTCTGTGCTATTTCATTAGACAAGCAAAAAACAAAGGAACTTGAAGAAAGATATGCTAAGTGTGAAACTCCAGTAGTATCTAATAACTCTGCTAATAGAGGAGTTTCTGACGTTCCAATGTTAATTCCAGAATTAAATGGTGAACATGCTAAGATAATTGATGTTCAAAAGAAACGTCTTGGTACAAAGAATGGATTTATAGCAGTTAAGCCAAACTGTTCAATTCAAAGTTATGTTCCAGCATTAACTGCACTTAAAGAATTTGAACCAGTTGAAGTATTGGCTTGTACATACCAAGCAATATCTGGTTCAGGAAAAACATTCAATGAGTTCCCAGAAATAGTTGGAAACGTAATTCCTTATATCGGTGGAGAAGAAGAAAAGAGTGAAAACGAACCATTAAAAATTTGGGGTAAAATAGAAAATGATAAAATAGTTCCATCTGAAGGACCAGTAATTACAACTCAATGTTTAAGAGTTCCAGTTTTAGATGGACATTTAGCTGCAGTATTTGTTAAGTTTAATAAAAAGCCAACTAAGGAGCAAATAATAGATGCTTGGAATAACTTCAAAGCACCAGAATTAGCAGCAAATCTTCCAAGTGCACCAAAGCAAATGATTCAATACTTAGAAGAAGATAACAGACCACAACCATTATTAGATAAAAACTATGAAAATGGTATGGGAATAAGCATGGGAAGACTTAGAGAGGACAAGGTTTATGATTATAAGTTCATAGGTCTTTCACACAATACTTTAAGAGGTGCTGCAGGGGGCGGAGTTTTATCTGCTGAATATTTAACTGCTGCAGGATATATTAAAGCTAAAGAAAAATAAGATGTTAAAATAATTAAAGCCCACACTTTCAGTGTGGGTTTTTCTATTTTACTTGAAAGAGTTAAATCATAAATATATAATACACAGGTAATATATAATTAGATGGAGGGATATTTATGAAAAGCAAATATCTGATTATAGTTTCATTTGATGCAGTGGGGTCCTCTGATTTAGAGAATCTTAAATTTATGCCAAACTTTAAAAAAGTAATTGAAAAAGGGGCTTATATAAAAAAAGTTAAGTCAATTTATCCAACTTTAACTTATCCTGCACATACAACAATAATAACAGGTAAATATCCTAAAAATCATGGGATTATAGATAATACAATATTTAAAAAAGGAAATTTACATCCTAACTGGTATTGGTTTAGTAAATATATTAAGGGCAAAACAATTATTGATATAGCAAAGGAAAAAGGTATGAGAACATGTTCTATTTTATGGCCTGTTACAGGAAGAGCAGATATAGAATTTAATTTTCCAGAGATTTTTCCTGTTAAAAAGCACCAAAATCAAATATTAATGTCTTTATATGCTGGTTCCTTTTATTATCAATATAAATTAAATAAGAAATATGGAAGTATTAGAAGAGGGATAGAGCAGCCTAATTTAGATAATTTTGTATTAAAGTGTATGGAAGATACAATAAATAATGAAAAGCCTGAATTAATGCTTGTTCATTTTACAGATGTAGATACAATAAAACATTTATATGGTGCAACTAGTAATGAAGCTAAAGATGCTGTAAAAAGGCAGGATGAAAGGCTAGGTAAAATATTAGATTGTCTTCATAAAAATAATATACTAAGTGAAACTGATTTAATTATTTTAGGGGATCATGGAGCTAAGGATGTGTCTAAAGTAATAAGAATTAATAAATTATTTGTAGATAAAGGTTTTATTAAGGTTTCTAAAAAAAATAATAAATTATTAGAGTATGATGCTATATGTAAAAGCCTTGATGGTTCTGCTTATATTTATCTGAAAAATCCAAAAAGTGAAAGGACTAAAAAAGCAGTTGAAAAGTTATTACATGATTTTAAAGAAAAGGAATCAGGAATTGAGGAAGTTTTAGATAATGAAAAAATAATATTAGAAGGTGCAGATAAAAATGCAGCATTTATGCTTGAGGCTAAGGAAGGCTATTACTTTATTGATGAGTATGGTGGGGATGTAATAGAAAAAATTAATGCAGAAGATGTAGGAAGAGATAATCATAAATATAGAGGAATACATGGCTATAGTCCTAATAAAGAAAATTATACTACCTTCTTTATAGGACTTGGAAAAGACTTTAAAGAAGGCCTCACTTTAGAGGAGGGAAAACTTATAAATCATGGTCCTACAATAGCAAAACTTTTAGGTGGTGAGTTAGAAGACTGTGATGGAGAGGCTGAAGATATTCTCACTTAGTTGTTAAAATATATATAAAATTTACTAACTTTTAACATTTGACATAAAAGGTCAAAGAAGGTAAAATTATCCTTGAGGGAGTGATTTATATGAGTAATAAAAAAGGAAGTATTTCAATAGATACTGAAAATATTTTTCCTATAATAAAGAAATGGCTTTATTCTGATAAGGACATATTTATAAGAGAATTAATAAGTAATGGTTCAGATGCAGTAAGTAAGTATAAAAGACTTATTTTAATGGGGGAAGCTTTAGAAGAGCCTGATGAATCCTTTAAAATCCTTGTTTCTGTAAGCAAAGAAAAAGGAACCCTTAAGTTTGAAGATAATGGTTTAGGTATGACTGAAGAAGAAGTAGAGAAGTATATAACTCAAATAGCTTTTTCAGGAGCAAAGGATTTTGTAGAGCAGTACAAAGATAAAATAGGAGATTCAAATGATATTATAGGTCATTTTGGATTAGGTTTTTATTCAGCATTTATGGCTGCAGACAGAGTGCAGATAGATACTCTTTCTTATAAAAAGGATGCAAAAGCTGTAAGATGGATTTCTGATGGTGGTACTGAATATGAAGTAGAAGAATCTAATAAGGAAACAAGAGGTACAATAATAACTCTTACTCTTAATGAAGACTCGAAGGAATTCCTTGAAGAGTACAAGGTAAGAGAAATAATAAATAAGTACTGTGCATTTATGCCAACTGAAATTTTTGTTATAAATGAATGTGAAGAAAATAAAGAGGATGAAAAAGAAGAGCCAAAAGCATTAAATGATATTGCACCATTATGGTTAAAGAAGCCAAGTGAATGTACAGAAGAGGAATATAAGGAATTCTATAAAAAGGTATTCCATGACTTTGAAGATCCATTATTTTGGATTCACTTAAATGTTGACTATCCATTTAACTTAAAAGGTATTCTCTACTTCCCTAAGTTAAAAAATGAATTTGAATTAGTTGAAGGACAGGTTAAATTATTTAATAATCAAGTTTTCGTGGCAGATAATATTAAAGAAGTAATTCCAGAATTTTTATTATTATTAAAGGGTGCTATTGATTGTCCTGATTTACCTTTAAATGTCTCAAGAAGTTTCCTTCAAAATGATAGACAGGTAAATAAAATTTCAAAACATATAGTTAAGAAGGTTTCAGACAAATTAAATTCAATATTTACTAATGATAGAGAAAAATATAATGAGTTCTGGGATGATATTCAAATCTTTATTAAGTATGGATGTATTAAAGATGAGGGCTTCTATGAAAAAATTAAGGATTCAATTATTTATAAAACAATAAATGATAAGTATGTAACTTTAAATGAATACTTAGAAGCTGCTAAGGAAAAGCATGAAAATAAGGTATTCTATGTAAGTGATTTAGAAAAGCAGAGTCAGTATATTAAGTTATTTAAGGAATATGGTTTAGATGCAGTTATCTTAACAACTACAATAGATAATAATTTTATATCATTTATTGAATATAAGGATACTAAGCTTAAATTTAATAGAATAGATTCAGATCTTTCAGATGTTTTAAAAGATGAATCAGAAGTTGTTATTTCAGAAGATGAGAAAAATAAGATAATTGATATATTTAAGAATGTATATGGAGATAAAATGAAAGAATACTCTGTAGAAAGTCTTAAAAATGAAGAAACACCAGTTATGATACTTGTTTCTGAATATTCAAGGAGAATGGCTGAAATGCAAAAACAATTTGGTGGAAATATGGGAGGCATGAGTTTCCCAGAAGAAAGAACTTTAGTAATTAATGAAAAGAACCCTATTATTAAAAAGTTAATTGACTTAAGTAGTAATGAAGATTCTAAGGAAAAGGTTCAGAAAATATGCCGTCAGTTAGTTGACTTAGCTTTAATAGGAACTAAGTCTTTAAATGGTGATGAACTTAGTGAGTTTATTAAGAGAAGTAATGAACTAGTTATGGAATTTCTTTAAGAATAAAAGGTGCACTTTAAATTTAGTGCACCTTTTTAAATATATTCTAATGTAATAACTTATTAAGAGTATTACATTCATTATCTACTTCATTTGCTGAATTTAATATGCAATTAATTTGAGTTTCAGAATTTCTTTGAGATATAAGAATTTCATTAGTTTTAGAAATTTGTTCCTCTGTAATTGCTGAAATACTAAGTATGTTATCTGTTATATTTTCAAATAATCTGTTTATGTCTTCAATATTTTTTACTTCATTATTAATATTAGAATTCATAGTATTATACTGCATACTAATTTCATTAAAACTATCAATAGATTCTTTTAATATTTCTTCACCCTTTTTAGCAGCAGTTTGTCCATCCTCTGCCTGCAGGGCAACTTGATTTGTTTTTGCTACTATTTCATTTAAGTGTGCTTCTATATTATTTGCAAGTTCATTAGACTCATAGGCAAGTTTTGAAACTTCAGAAGCAACTACAGCAAAACCTTTCCCTTGTTCACCAGCTCTTGCAGCTTCTATACTTGCATTTAATGATAGTAAGTTTATTTGTTCAGAAATTGTTTTAATTCCTTGCAGAACATAAATTATATCATCCATAGTTGATTTTAATTCATAAGCAGTAGAAGAAGTATTAGAAATAGCTTCTCTTATTACTTTCATTTGGTTAAAGGTGTTATCTATACGATTAACATTTTCTTTTGTAGATGCATTCATTATATCTGATAAATTTTTAAGCTCAAATGAACTATTTAAGGTATTTGAAGCTTTCTTAGAAGCATTTTCTATCATATTTACTATAGAGTCTATATTTTCACCTTGAGATTCAATACTTTGATTAATTTCATTAATAGATTCAGTAATAATATTAGCTTCCTTTTTTGTTTCATTAATAGAATCATTAAGGTTTTTCATAGAATCTGTTAGGGCTTTACTTGTTGAATCAACAGTATCTAAAGTAGATTTAATTTTATTATTTGAAGTTTCAACAGATTCTAAATTAGCAATACTTTTTCTTGTTATAAGATTTCCCCAGTTAGCAGAACATGTAAGGATTACCATGATAATTACTTGAAGAAATTCAAAAGTAAAAAATGTTCCAGTATCAAGAGTAGGTCCTAAGATTCCATATGGAAGAATTAATTGTAATATTATTGTACTTATAAAAGCAATTATATTAATTGTTACTAAAACTTTTGTATTAAAGTATAAAGATGCTGTTAAACTGCATATTGATAAAAGTATTATAGCTTGAGTACATCCACCAATTAAATAAATATAAAAAATAGATCCTGTTAAAATTACAAGGGGTACAGTATAAGAGCATATAATTGGATTGTTACTATTTTTTTTAATCAATATGTATGCTAATACTATAGCTGGTATACCTAAGGATGCTATTGTAAGTGAATCTTTTGGAGAATATGCCAAAAGGGTATTAATACAATAGAATATAGTAGCAAATAGCATCATCAAAAGATTAGCTCTATTTGCCTTTTCAATAATGGACAATGATTCATTATTTTTTGAATTTTTAAAGATTTTTATCATACGTTTGCCTACCAATGCAAAGTATGTTTGTATAAAAAAGTGACAAGAAAGACAGGATAGTTTTATATTTGAGAGCATTTAAAAGTTATTTTGGGTTAATTAAGTCTGATAGTAGTATAATGGTATTATAAAAGATTATTAGTAGTTTGACAATAAAAAATTATCATTTCAAATCATATAGTTAAGAGAATATTATAAAGTGAAAAACAGGACTTATTTAAAAGCCCTGTTTTTAAGAAATTATTTTTTCTTTTTAGTATCTTTATTATCTTCTCTTTCACTAAAGAAATGAAATGTAGTTGAAAGAAAAAAAGTAATAAAAGCATATGGAAAATAATTCACCCCTGAAAAAATAGACGCAGCTATTAATATAATAGTAGAAAGATTAAAAATAACTCCTACAAGATTAAATAGATCCCTTTCAGTAACTGTTGTATTCCCTAACTTAATTTTCATTTGTAATATCTCCCCTTAAAAAGTTAATTATATTAATTGTCCATAAGATAACTTTTTCTTAGTAATTTTAATACCAAATTCTCTTTCGTAAATTCTAATAGCTGCTTTTTCTTTGCTAGAAACAAGTGAAATAGTACATCCACTATTATTCCCTCTAGCAGTTCTTCCTGCTCTATGAAGGTATTCATTAGATGTTTTTGGAAAATCTAAGTTTATAACATGAGTAATGTTATCTATATCAAGTCCTCTTGCAGATATATCTGAAGAAACTAAAATGTTGATTTTCCCTCTTCTAAATGATTCAATAGCATTTTGTCTTTGTTCCTTTGATATTCCTTTATGTATAGCAAAACATGATTTGTTATGGAAATTTAATTTATCCTTTATCATATTAATTTCATAACCCTTATTTACAAAAACTAATGCTTTCGTTGGGTTTGTAGCAGCTATAAGTTTTCTAAGAGTTTCAAATTTATCTCTTGGATCAACTTCTATGTATAAATGTTCAATATTTGGATTTAATGCCTGCTTTTCATCATTCTTTAAAATAACAGGATCTTTCATAAGTTCCTTTGCAGTACTTAAAGTTTTGCTATTAATAGTAGCTGAAAATACCATAAGCTGTCTGTCTCTCATAGTTGTTTTTATAACATCCTTAACCATGGCAGAACTTGTGTTGTCTAGTAAGTTGTCAGCTTCATCAATAACAATAGTCTTTATAGTATGAGCAGTAATTTTTTTCTTCTTTTTTATAAGATCAAGAACTCTTCCTGTAGATCCTACTATAATATGAGGCTTTACTTCCTTCAATTTTTTTATTTGTTTATCAATATTAACATCACCAATTATACCTAGTGATGTAACAGGCATTTCAGAATTTTTTGCTAAAAGCTTAATTTGATCTTCAATTTGCATTACTAGCTCATGAGTAGGTGCAAGAATAAGTGCTTGCATTTCTCTTTTTGAAGTATCGATTTTTTGGAATATTGGAAGTAAGAATGCAAGGGTTTTACCACTTCCAGTACAAGATTCTCCAATAATATCTTGGCTTTTAATAGACTCAGGTATTACAAGTTCTTGAATTTTTGTAGGCTCTGTGATATTCTGTTTTTCAAGACCTAATATAAGCTGATTGCTTAAACCTAATTCATTAAATGATTTCATATGTATCTCCTTTGTAAATGTTTTAAAATTTGTATATAGTATAATTGTAACATAATAATTTAGTAATTGAAATTATAGTATTTAGAATAGGTAGAAATATAAATTTATAATGGAAGGGTAGGTAGGTTTTTTGCTATAATTATTTCATGAAAGGAAGGATATTATGGAGATAGGGAGAGTTTCTAGAACAACAATTACCTCTGGTGAAGAAAAGAAGGTTGTAACTGGAAGAAAGAGTTTTTCTCAAAGTTTTGGAAGAGAAAAAGAAAAGAGATCACAAGAGCAGTTGAAAAAAATGTGCGATGATATAAAGAAAAGAGGTAATAGATTAGCCTTAACTAAGACTTATGCTGATGTGAGAATGTATAAAAAAATGATTAAAGAATATCTTGAATCAGTACTTCAATATATGTATGATACAAAGAAGGATATTAGTTTTTGGCAAACTCAATATTTTGTGACTGTTGATACAGTTGATGCAAAGTTAGAAGAGCTTACTGAAGCCCTTTTAGGGGAGGAAAAAGAAAATATAGATGTAGCATCTACTATTGATGAAATTCAAGGGTTAATAGTTGATATATATAGATAGAAAACAGATGAGTCAATCATCTGTTTTTTTTTGAGAAAATTCATGCATTACTGTTTTAAATAAATGTTGGTGATTATAGGTGATTAAATATTTTGAAATTGGTCAAAAATTTAGCAGAGGTGATATTATTGGTATTTAGGTATAATAGGATGTTAAATTTTTGCGAAGAATCAAATGAATTTTTTAAGATATTACTATATGAAAGAAGAAGAAAGTTAATTAAGGAATGTCCACATTGCAAAAGCACACAGTTTATAAAGTATGGAAATTATAAAGGAATACAAAGATATAAGTGTAAATGCTGCAAAAGAACATTTTCTTTAACAACTAATTCAGTATGGTACTATTCAAAAAAGAAAGTTGATGCATGGACTAATTTTATAGCAACTATGATGGAAAAAGTAAGTCTAAGAGTAGCTGCGAGAAGATTAAAAATAAATTTAGCAACTGC
This sequence comes from Clostridium sp. DSM 8431, assembly GCF_900116755.1. Taxonomy (GTDB): domain Bacteria; phylum Bacillota; class Clostridia; order Clostridiales; family Clostridiaceae; genus Clostridium. The sequence goes on along the minus strand of NZ_FPBY01000021.1, from coordinate 15,940 downwards.
ATTCTTTTGGAGACATAAAATTATGGATGCTATTTGCAAAGAAAATGAAGTTTTTAAGTTAGAGAAAAATGTACATATATTATGCAACAGAGTTATGGAAAATCATAAGGGCTCAAGGCATATAGAAAAAAACAATGCAAAATATATATGGGTAGTAACAGCAAAGGCAGGAAATGATCAAATAATATCAGAACCAATATCAAAGGGATTATGGAGCTATGAAGCTTTTAATAAAATAATATATAGCAAGATAAGTGAAGAAGCAGTTATAAAAGGTTATCAAAATAGATATGTTGATGGAGTGGCAAAATGGCATAATAAGAAATTTAAAAAGAAAGAAGAATTAGAAAGGGATGAAAGCGTTGAAAAGTATAGAGGGATGTACTGTAGATGGTTTTCTTCCTTTAGAGGTATAGCTACTAAATATTTAAAGGAGTACCTAAACTGGTTTATGATGTTTTATAGAGAAAGAAAGTACTATTATCTTGGATATTCTAGAGAAGTGATTAAAGTAATGAAGTATATAAAAATTTGTGATATAGGAATAGAATAAAAGTATTTGATAATTCAACAACATTTATTTAAAACAGTCATCCATGGTGAAGCATGAGTAGTTAATTGGATAAAGTGACAGATGAGTGGTTTTGTAGTAATATGGTTTTGAGATTAGAAATAGGAGGAATAATTAATGAAAAAAATATTATCATTAATTCTACTTTCAGTATCTACATTAACAATTTTAACTGGTTGTTCAATTAACAATAATAAAGTAGAAACAAAGAATATAAATGTTGTAATTCCTGATGGTATAACAGCAATAGCATCAGCAAAATTAATTGAAGAAGATAAAGAAATTCTAAAAGGATATGATGTAGATTATTCTATAGAATCATCACCTGAAAACATAGTTTCTTCAGTATTAAAAAAAGAAGCAGATATAGCTATAGTACCATCTAATGTAGCAGCAACTCAGTACAATAAAGATGCAGGATATGTAATAGCTGGAACTATTGGATGGGGATCATTTTACTTAGTTTCAACTGATGGAGAAAAGGATATTAATAAGCTTTTAAATAAGGAAGTTTATAATATTGGAAAGGGGCTCACACCTGATTTAACAGTAAGGTCTTTATTAAAAGATAATAATATTGATGCAGATAAAGATGTTAATTTTTCATATGTTAATGGGGTTACAGAACTTGCACCTCTTGTGCTTTCAGGAAAAGTCAAATATGCAGTTATGCCAGAACCAGCAATTTCTCAAGTTATGAAGAAAAATAATAATGTAGCCATAATTTCTGATTTAAATGAAGAGTGGAAAAAGACAAATGATTCAGAATATGGATATCCACAGTCTACTTTAATTATAAAAAAAGAATTAGTAGAAGAGGATAAAGAATTTGTAAATAAATTTATTGAAGATATGGAAGAAAGCTGTGAGTTTGCGGCAAGTAAGAATGAAAAGTTACCTGACTATTCTGAAGAAATAGGAGTTAGTACAGATAAAGCAGTAGTCTTAGAAGCTATGGATAGAGCCAATATAAGATATACTCCAATTAAAGATTGTTATAAAGAGTATGAAATATACTTTAATAAATTAGATGAATTAGATCCTAAGACAATAGGAGGAAAGGTCCCAGATGAGGGAATATTCATGGAAAAATAAAAAGTGGGAGATTTTATCACTTATTTTTTTTCTTGCTATATGGCGAATTTTATCTATAAAAGTTAATAATGATATATATATACCTAAAATTGAAGAGGTAATTAAGTCAATATCTACAATAATAAAAGAAAAGAACTTTGGATTAAATTTTTCAAATAGTCTTATAAGAACTATTATAAGTTTTTTAACAGCATATATTTTAGCAGTTATTTTGGGTGTATTATCTTTAATATATCCTGTTTTTCAAATCTTGTTTAAGCCTGTAAATTCAATAGGAAAGACTATTCCTACTATGGTTTTAGTTCTTTTGGCACTTATTTGGTTTGATAAGGATAAAACACCCTTCATTGTAGGATTTGCTATTGTATTTCCTATACTTTATGAAGGAGCAATTAGTGCTGTAAGTAATGCGGATAAAGAGTTATTAGAAATGTGCAGTATATATAATGTAAGTAAAATTCAAAAAATAAAAAAGCTATACATTCCAATAATAAAATTTTATACTGCAGGTATTTTTGCATCTACTTTTTCCCTTGCTTTTAAAGTAGTAATAGCAGGAGAAGTGCATGGACAGCCAAAGTATGGTATAGGTTCTGCTATTCAGTTAGAAAAAATGAATTTTAATATTACTGGAATATTTGCATGGATAGTTATTATAGCTATAATGTCAATTTTTTTAGATATGTTAAATAAATTAATTTTAAGAAAAATAAATAGGTGGAAACAATGATAATAGAAATTAGTAATTTAAATAAAAGTTTTAAAGAAAAACAAGTTTTTGATAATTTTTCTATTACCTTAGATGATACAAAAATAAACTGTATAATAGGAGCTTCAGGAGGCGGGAAAAGTACCCTTTTAAATATTATTGCAGGACTTTTAAAGGAAGACTCAGGAGAAATAAAAGGAGCCTGTAAATCAGAAATAAGTTATATATTCCAAGAGGATAGGCTTGTACCCTGGCTTACTATAAGAGAAAATATTGAACTTTTTATATTTAATTATTATGAGAAGGCTAAAGCTTATGAGATAATGGAGAGAATGTTTAAACTTCTTAATCTTGAAAATATTATAGATAAATACCCAAAAAACTTAAGTGGAGGTATGAAACAGAGAATAAATATTGCAAGAGCTCTAATTAAGCCTTCAAAGATTATCCTTATGGATGAGCCTTTTAAATCACTTGATTACAAAACTAAGTATACAATAATGAAAGAACTTAAGGGTATTTTAAAAAAAGAAAATAGAATGGTTATTTTTGTGACTCATGATGTTGATGAGGCAATTTTTATGGAGGGAAGAATTTTCGTTTTAGGGGGAAGTCCTTTTTCTGTGAAAGGAATTTTTGAAGAGAATTTGGAAGAAAACAAAGAAAAAATTATAGAGATTATATAAATAAAGGAGAATATAGTGTTTAAGAAATTTTTGGAGTTTTATAAACCGTACAAAAAGTTATTTATACTAGACATGATAGCATCATTAATTGCAGCAGCTTGCGACCTTGTATATCCAATGATGACAAGAGAACTTGTTAATAACTCAATACCAGAAAGAAATATAAGAATGTTAGGAGTTTTTGCAGTAACACTGATGATTCTATTTTTAATTAAGGCAGTATGCGGATACTTTATGCAGTATTGGGGGCATGTTGTAGGAGTAAGAATGCAGGGAGATATGAGAAGAAAAATTTTCAGCCATCTTCAAAAGCTTCCTAATACATATTTTGATAATAATAAAACTGGAGATATAATGTCTAGAATAATAAGCGATCTTATGGAAATTTCAGAGCTTGCTCATCATGGCCCAGAAGATTTGTTTATTTCAATAGTAATGCTTCTTGGATCTTTTATTGTACTTTGCAATATTAATATTACTTTAACACTTATTATATTTATTTTTGTACCTATAATAGTGATTTTTACAATGTTTCAAAGAAAGAGAATGAATGAGGCTTTCTTAAAAACAAGAATTGAAATAGGTGCAGTTAATGCAGATCTTGAAAATAGCATTTCAGGTGTTAGAATTTCAAAGGCCTTTGTTTCTCATAAATTTGAAGAGAAAAAATTTGAAGCAGGAAATAAAAACTTTATTAAGGCTAGAGAAAAAAGTTATAAGGTAATGGCTGAGTATTTTTTAGGAGCTAATTTTTCTATAGATATTTTAAATTATGTTGTTTTAATTGTAGGAGGTTTTTTTACATTTAAAGATATTATAAGTATAGGTGATTTTTTTGCATATGTTCTTTATATTAAGATATTTGTAGACCCTATAAAGAAACTTATAAACTTTATGGAACAGTTCCAAAGTGAAATGACTGGTTTTAAAAGATATGTAGAGATAATTGAAGAAGAACAGGAAAGAGAAAAGAAAAATGCTATAGAGCTAAAAGATGTTAAAGGAAATATAAGCTTTAAAAATGCAAGCTTTAGCTATGAAGATAAGGAGGTATTAAGGGACTTATCTTTAGATATTGAAGCAGGAAAAACTTTAGCTTTAGTTGGCCCTTCTGGAGGGGGAAAATCTACTTTCTGTAATCTGATTCCAAGATTTTATGATTTAGATAAAGGAGATATATTAATAGATAATACAAGCATTTATGATGTTACTATAGAATCCTTAAGAAAAAATATAGGTATAGTACAGCAGGAAGTTTTCTTATTTACAGGAACTATAAAGGATAATATTAAGTATGGAAAATTTGATGCTAGTGATGAAGAAATAATTGAAGCCTGTAAAAATGCTAATATACATGACTTTATAATGAGTTTGCCTGAAGGGTATGATACTTATATTGGAGAAAGAGGAGTTAAACTTTCAGGAGGACAGAAACAAAGAATTTCTATAGCTCGTGTATTTTTAAAGAATCCACCAATACTTATTTTAGATGAAGCAACATCAGCCCTTGATAATACAACAGAATATTATATTAAAAAGTCTTTAGATGAATTAAGTAAGAATAGGACAACTATAGTGGTTGCTCATAGATTATCTACTATAAAAAATGCTGATGAAATTATAGTTTTAGGTGAGAGAGGTATAGAAGAGAGAGGTACTCATGAAAAGTTAATGGAGTTAAAAGGTACTTATAGTAAATTAAATAGTTTTATTTATAATTAATATTCATGTAATTAATGAAATATCAAAAAGAGATATTGTATATTGAGATTTTAGAAATATATAATGTCTCTTTTTAATTAAATGGAAAAGTATAAAAAAAGTCTAAAGTAAAATCGAATAAAGTCGAAAATGCATTTGTAAGCTTACAAAAGCAAAATAAAAATGGAAATAAAAATACGAATGATAAGAATAGTAAGGATACTATTTCGGTTAAATCAAGGAGGAAATTATAATGGTAATTAATCACAATATGAGCGCAGCAAACGCGTTAAGAAACTCAGCAGCAAATCAAACAGCAGCAAGTAAATCAATGGAAAAATTAAGCTCAGGTTTAAGAATAAATAGAGCTGGAGATGATGCAGCAGGTCTTTCAATTTCAGAAAAGATGAGAGCTCAAATTAGAGGGTTAGAACAAGCTTCTACAAATGCACAAGATGGTATCTCAATGATTCAAACAGCAGAAGGTGCATTAAATGAAACTCACAACATTCTTCAAAGAATGAGAGAATTAGCAGTACAAGCTTCAAACGATACAAACGTTGCAGAAGATAGAAGTGCTATAAATACAGAAATGACTGCTTTAAAGAAGGAAATTGACAGAATTGCTAGTGATACAGAATTCAATACTCAAAACTTATTCTCAAATACTAGCACAGAAGTTACATTCCAAGTTGGAGCTAATAAGGGTCAATCAATTACAGTTAAATTTAGCCAAATGAATACATCAGGTTTATCAATAAATGATGTTAAAGTTGATAGTAATTCAACTGCAAATGCAGCTATTTCTTCAATAAATGATGCTATGAAGAAAGTTTCTACAGAAAGATCAAACTTAGGGGCAGTTCAAAACAGACTTGAATATACTATCTCTAACTTAAATAACTCAGCAGAAAACTTAACTTCAGCAGAATCAAGAATTAGAGACGTAAACATGGCTAAGGAAATGTCTACATTCTCTAAGAATAACATATTACAACAAGCTGCTCAAGCTATGTTATCTCAAGCTAACCAACAACCACAAAACGTTCTTCAATTATTAAGATAATTTTAGAATTAATGTGCAAAAGACAACTTCCAATTATTTGGGGGGTGTTTTTTGGCTAATAAAGTTACTTCCTAAGCTAAAAAGTGTGACACTAATCACTTTATTCGATAGTTTTACTATATGAGTGACTAATTGACAATAGATAATAGGAATTGTAAAATAAGAAAAAATAGTATTACTGTTGATTTTTAGGAGGAATAAAAATGTTAAAACATATAAATGAAAATGAATTTCAAAGTGAAGTATTAGATGCTTCAGGTGTAGTAGTTGTAGATTTCTATGCAGATTGGTGTGGACCTTGTAAAATGCTTGCACCTATATTAGAAGAATTACAAGAAGAATTAACTGATATTAAAATAGTTAAAGTAAATGTTGATGAAAATAATGCAATTGCTAATAAATATGGTATTGCTAGCATACCAACTATAAAGATTTTTAAAGCTGGAGAAGATAAAGAAACAAAGGTTGGTTTTATGCCAAAGGATATGTTAAAAGAAGCTATAGAAGAAGTTTTATAGAAATTTAAATAGATATAAAAAAATAAAGCAGATATGAGTTTGGTATTCATATCTGCTTTATTGTATGTAACTGTTTTAAATAAATGTTGGTGGAGATATATAAATTATATTCTTATTATTATATAATAGAAAGAAAACCAAAGAATCTTTAAGGGGAGATACCAATGAGAGAAGAATTGAAGCAGGCTATTAAGGTTTTTCATCTTAAAACTTTTAAAATGACAGTGTCAGCTACAATATCAATAATGATTGCTAATTATTTTGGATTAAAGTTTGGAGTAACAGCAGGTGTTATTTCTATATTAAGCATATTAAATACAAAAAAAGAATCTATTAGGGTTGGGGGCAGGAGACTTTTAGCATGTTTACTTGCAATAATTTTATCCTATGCTCTTTATCAGGCCTTTGGAAATAATACATTTATATTTGCATTATTTCTTCTTATATATATACCTATAACTATAAAGTTTAATATTCAAGAAGGGCTTGTACCAGGAGCAGTTTTATCTACTCACTTATTAACAAGTGCTAATATTAACGGAGAGTGGATAATAAATGAGATAGAACTTACTGTTATAGGAATAGGGGTTGCCATTTTATTTAATTTATATGCTCCATCTTTAGAAGAAAAATTTAAACGAAATAGAGAAATGATAGAATCACGTTATAGGGTGATTTTATCCCATATGGCTAAAACCTTAATGAATGATGGAATTTCTGCTTATGATGATGTTATAATGTCTAGAACAGATGAGCTTATAAAAGAAACTAGAAAAATAGCCTATGAGATATCAGACAATTCACTTTTTGAGGATAAAGAGTATTATACAGCCTATATAGAGATGAGAATTATGCAGATGGATACATTAAAAAGAATGAAAAAATACTTTTTTAGGTTTTATATGCATTATGAACAGACTAAAATATTAGCAGATTTTACAGAGGAAGTAGCAGTTAATATTCATGAAGATAATGATTGTGCTTTATTAATAGAAAAGATTAATAATTTAAAAAACAATTATAAGAAAATGGAGCTTCCAAAGACTCGTGAGGAATTTGAGAATAGAGCTTTGTTATTTCAATTTTTAAATGATCTTGAAGATTTTTTAATTATAAAACGAGATTATAAATTAATGATTGATGAAGAAAATAAAAAATAAACTTGCAAAAAGAAATTAGATAATAACGTTTAAGTACGTAATTATCTTATTTTTTAAAGAAAAATATTAAAATATGAATGAAAATGAATTTTAAAAAAAAGTTTCATTAAATATTTTGAAAATTTTAAAAGTTGTGATACAATATATTTATATTATTTTTTGGTGCTTTTGTTAATAAAAAATTAAGATTACTTTTTACTTGACAAGCATATAATAAATAGTATAATAAGATAAAATGAAAAAATGAAAGGGGAATTTTAAATGGCAGTTAGAGATTATAGAGAAATGTATATTTCAACAATTATGACTTTAGGAAGAGCTCATGGTATGGCAGACAATACACTTAAGAGATCTTATTTAGCTAAATTAAGCTTTGATGAATTAAAGGCATTAGCTTTGAAATTACAAGGTTAATTTCAGAAAGGGATAGTAATGGATTCTTCTAGTAATGAGTAAAAGAGAGTAGCATGATACTTTTTAGCTACTCTTTTTTTATGCTCATTTTTATAATATACAAATAAAGGATTTAGGGGTGATTTTTATAAAACTTATTTTTATATTAGTATTATTTATTATTCTTATATTAGCATTTTATATACATAAGGTTTCAGAAATTGCATTCCAAAAAGCTTTTTATGCTAAGAGAAAAGATAGAGAGTATGAAGTTAATAGGCTTAAGGACTGGGGATTATGGGATGAGGAGTACATAGATAGTTTAGACATAGAAGATGTTCAGATTCTATCTTCAGATAATTTGAAGTTAAAAGGACATTTAATAGAAAATCACAAGGAAAGTAATAGGTATGTTATTTTAGTTCATGGATATACTGCTCATTATTCACTACATATGCCTTTTATAAAGGTTTTTGATGATGAAGGGTTTAATGTTTTATTAGTAGAGGAAAGAGCTCATGGAGCTAGTGAAGGTGAATTTGCTACCTATGGGTATATGGAAAGCAAGGACTTAAATTTATGGATTGATTTTTTAGAAGAAAGAAGAAAAGAAGAATTATTTATAGGACTACATGGACAATCTATGGGGGCTGCATCTTCAGTAATATGTGGTGCCAATAATGAAAAAGTTAAATTCGTTGTAGAAGACTGTGGTTATTCTTCAGCTAAAGAGCAGTTTAAATATGAGTTTTCAAGAACGAAGTTTGCAAATTTTAAATTAGTATATTGGCTTTTAGACTTAAAATGCAATATTAGATGTGGATTTAAAGTTGAAATGGCAGATCCTAAAAGAGAAGTTTTGAAAAGTAGTGTACCTATATTTTTTGTCCATGGAAATATGGACAAGAAAGTTCCATGTGAAATGTGTGTAGATATGTTTGAATGCCGTAAAGGGCATAAAGATAAAATATTAATAGTTAATGGTGCAGACCATCTTCAAAGCTATATGAAGGAACCTTATAAGTATAAAAAAATGTTACATGAGTTTATAAGTGAAATAGAGTAAGTTATTTTAAGATATATAACTTTAATATGACTAGATATATATTTAGTTAAATTAAAAGTTATATATCTTTTTTTAAGTCTTTAAGATTTACAGAATTTAAATTACTGTATTGAATTTTTGGCGTAAAAATGGGCGGTAGATAAGTTAAAGTTTACATAAAAAAATATGGTTTAGTGTTAAATAAGGGAAGAATATGAAAAATAAAAAAAATTACTGTAATAAACCAAATACTCTCTCTATATATTTATAGAGAAATGAGGCAAAAAGTTTCCTTAAAAACAAACTGAAAAGAGGGGAGGTATAGGTAATGTGAAGAAGAAAAGATTAATAATGATGGTTATAGCTTTAGCTGCAGGTATTGGTATTGGGGCTATTTCTTATTCGTCATTAGGTACAGATACATTAGCATATATGTCTTCATCAGATGAAGAAGAAAATAAGTTTACTGATGGAAAAATAAAGGTAAATGTTAGAGAAAAGGTAGATGCTCAAAAGGATCTATGGGATTCCATAAGGGATAATAAGAATAACCTAAAAGAGATGCATCTTGATAATGAGGGGAGTACTGTTCATTCCCTTGTCAGAATAGCTATTATACCAAGGTGGGTAAGTAAAGAAGATGAAAGCATGGAGCTTCCTTGGGCGGGAAATGTAGATTGCATTCAATTAGAGTTTAAAGATAAAGATGGAAACACATTCTTAAAAACTCAGAATGATAAGCCTGAGGAAGAAAAATGGATAGCTGATGGTGAGTCTATAGAAACTTCTAAGTATTTTTACTATAACCAGGTACTCATCCCTGAAAGCGAAACAGAAGATAGAAATGCAACAAAAAGTTTATTAAATTCATTTAAATTAGATTTTTCTAATGTACAGGCAAATCTTACTGGGTCAGATAATAATGTAATAGATAAATATAAAAATTACAACTTAATTATAGATGTTAAAGCTGAAACAGTAGTGGTAAATGCAGAAGCTGTAAGTGCTGCATGGGGCATTGATATGTCAGAGAAAACAACAGATAAAATAGGCAGTATGCTTAAGGAATTATGTGAAATAGAAAGTGATAAATGAAAGCAGGCGGTATATTATGAAAGTTAAAAAAGCATTGAAGATTATTTCTAATATAATTTTCTATTTGCTTTTAGCATTTATGATTTATATAAGTTTTGTAGTGATAAATGCATCAAGAAAAGAAGAGCAACCAGAGGTTTTTGGATATAAATTTTATGTTGTTCTTACTGGAAGCATGCAGCCTGATATAAATCCAGGAGATTTAATAATCATTAAGACTATTAATTCTGAAGATATAAAAATAGGGGATGTTATCACATTTAAAAATGATATCACAAATTCAGTTACTACTCACCGTGTTAAGGATATATTAAATAATAATAATGAATTAAAATTCATAACACAAGGTGATGCAAACAATATAGAAGATAAAAATCCAGTAAATGATGAATTGGTTCAAGGAAGACTGGTGAAAACTGTTCCTAAAATGGGAAAAACAATGGATTATATGAAAAAAAATTTATTACCAATAATAATAGCAATTATAGCAGTATTTGCAATTATAGTTGCAATATTAATTTTAATTGACAAACTTAAGAAAAAGGGTGAAAGGGATATAAAAAATAGTTGAAGGGGTTTTTAAGTATGAAAAGAAAAAAAATAATAGCTTTAGCATCTTCAGCACTTGTTGCAGTTCTTTTAGTAGGAGGAACACTTGCTTATTTTAAGTCAACAGATCAAGAAGAAAATAAATTTGCTACTGTAGGAAAAAATGATCCTGATAATGGTTCAGATATTGATATCGTAGAATATTTCCCAGAGGCTAAAGAGGTAACACCTGGAACAGTTAGTACAAAAATGGTTCAGGTAAAGAATACAGATAACTATAATCAACTTATTAAGGTTAGATTTGAAGTGGCTTTTTTAGATGATAATAATGAAGTGACTGATGCTACTGAACAAAATGGAGTGACTTTAGATGATCTTAAAGCAAATTTAAATTTAGAGTTAACTAATTTATATAATGGAAATGAAGAAGAAAGTAAAGGTGGAAAATGGTTTGCAGATTGTACTGATTTAAATGATAATGCAGCTAAATTCAAGGCTAATTATTATTATTTAAATGCAGTTCCAGAAAATGGCTTCACTTCAAAAATATTAAATTCTGTAAAATTAGAAATGGGTGCAGGAAATGAGTATCAAGGCTTAAAATATGAAGTTAAAGTTATAGCAGATGGTATTCAAGCATCTAATCAAGCTTATAAAGAAGCTGGTTGGACAACAATAGATGAAAATAACAAAGACAAATTATATAGCTATCTAGAATATGCACAAGAAAGTCCTTATGGAGTAGAGAAGGAGGCTCTAATAGAGGATAAAAAAGATAATTAGTGAAGATAGAATTTATAAAGAATAGAGTGGGTGTATATATGAAAAAAATATTAGCTTTAATAATAGCTTTTATTATATTTCCAATATCTAATGCTTTAGCAGCTGATACAGCTAATACACCTAATACTGAAAATAGTACTACTGCCAGTTCAGATGAAAACGAGCATGAAGAAACTGATTCTTTAAGTAAAATGTATGATTCTTATAAAAGAATTGATGAAAAAGAGTGGACTGATAGTATGGGAAATAAAGAGTTAAAAGGTATGAATGATGAAGGCAATTTTAAACTAACAGGTTTAATGAATCAGTTATTCTTTAATGTTGAAAATATGGTTCCAGGTGATTCTGTTACTAAATATATGCGTTTAATAAATACTTCAAATAAAGATTATGATCTTTATTTTGAAGCCAAAAGAAAGGAAGAGTATATTCCCAAATTTGGAGAAGTTGACCTTTTTGATGTTTTAAATTTAAAAATAACCAAAACAGGTGAAAAGATAGAAGAGCCAGTTTATAATGGAAAGCTTTTTGATCAAAATAGTCAAAAAGAACGTATAAAGCTTGGAACTATAAAATCAAATCAAGAGCCAATTATTTTAACTGCTACAGTAAGTATGGATTTAAGTGCTGGTAATGAATATAAAAATAAAGCTACAATGGTAGATTGGATATTTGTTGCAGAGGGAGATGAAGAGGGAAAAGAGGAGGAAGAGAAAAAGGATGATGAAAAGTCAAATCCAACTTCTAATACAGATCCATCTCAAAATCCTGATGAAGATGGAAAAGAGCCTGGAAATTCAGGCTCTCAAAATCTATTGATTCCAGTTAATAATAAGACAATAGACAATATAGATACTTATGATCTTGCTGATTATAATGGTAAGGGGAATTATGTAAGTAGCTTAAGTAGTATAAGTAAGACTGGTGACAATAATTACATTACTATATATATTTTACTTGCTTGTGGAAGTTTATTTATTGGTTATGTACTATTTTCAAAAGGTAAAAAGAATAGGAAGGAGCAATAATATATGAAGAAAAGAAGTATAAAATTTACTAAACAAAAGATTAAGCTCCTTGCTTTATTTGTGTCAGTAGCACTTTTATTAGGAGTGCCAGTTAGTAGCTCAAAGGCAGATATAATTGATGGTAATGGAGGACAAGTTTCATCAGAAGTAAAAGTTGATAAAACAGCTAAATATAATGCTTATAAAAATACGGCTGATGTAACATTACAAGTAGATGGAAAGGCTTTTGAAAAAAAAGAAATTAAAGCAGATATAGTACTCTGTGTAGATACATCAGGAAGCATGAATAAAAAAATTGATGAAAAAACAAGGCTAGATTATACAAAAGAAGGTATAAAGAAATTTTGCAGTGAATTTAAAAAGATAAATAGTATAAATAATGATGATAGAGTAATGGTGTCATTATGCCAGTTTAATTATAATCCAATAAAGATGGCAGATAAGTCTGCAGATGAAAAAATTGGAGAGGATGAGTTTTACATTAATCTTGGAAGTATTGAAGATGCCAATGATTGTGGACAAAGTTTCTTTACAAGCAATATGGATGATATTATTGATACAAGAAATGAGATTAGTGTAAATGATGATATTAATAAAGATAAATTCATAGGTAAGTTAAGTACAAAAAGCTATGCTGGAACTAATACAGAGGCGGGAATAAGGAAGGCAGAAGAAATATTATCTAAAGGTAGGGAAGGAGCAGAAAAATATATAGTTTTATTTACAGATGGACTTCCAACAATATCTATAAACAATGCTTATGGAAATGGAGATAAATATAATCATGAAAATGAATCTTATGGTTTAGGAACATGGAAAGATAAAAAACATACTTCAGTTAAGATTTCAGGGTATAAAAGTGAATATTCCGATATACATTTTATTAATGCACAGGAAGCATATAATGAATTACTTGGAGGAATATCGGAAGTTGGAGGGATTGTAAAGGCTTCAACTAAACAATTTTCAAATATTTCCAAGTCTAAATATAGTAATGAAGAACTTAAATTTTATACTATTGCTGCAACAGCAGGTCTTAATGACGGAGAACGTACAAAGCTTAATAAGTTTTTAGGTAATTTAAATAATACCGGTGGATATATTGATGTAAATGATGATGAAAAACTTAAAGAAGTATTTGAGCAAATGGCAATGGATATAAATAGAGAAATTAGTTCAGATATTGCTAAGAGCCCAGTAATCTATGATATAATTCCAAAACAATTTGAAATGCCTACAAATGAAGATATAGCTGCTTTGAAAGAAAAATATAAAAATAGTATTGATGATATAATTATATCGCCTGAAGATAATAGAAAGATAGTATTTAAACTAAAGAATATAACAGAAGCTGGTTTCAAGGCTACTTATAGTTTAAAACCATCTAATTATTATTTCTACGGAGAAAATATTCCAACTAATGTGTCAGCAGTTTTAAATTATAAAGATCCAATTAATGATACTGAGTTAAATATTGATTTTCCTGTACCTAATGTGACTATTCCTCCAAAGACTGGAAAGGTGGAGGTTGAAAAGAAGATTGTTGATTCAAATGGTATCTGGATAGATTCAAATAGTGGAGATGAAACATTCCCTATTTTACTACAAGGAAATGATTTATCTCGTAAGAATAATAAATGTTCTTATAATTTTAATATGATTGCAGAACCTAAAGCAAACTCTGAAAGTAATACAAAATCAATGGAATTTATTATGAAGGATTATGATACAGATATTAATAATGCAGAAAGTTTCAGTGAAAATGCTCCTTATAATAAGATGGGATGGGTAGGAGTTGGAACATATGATGTATCAGAGATAGTTCCTATGAATTATACATTGCATAGCATAGAGGTATATTATTTAGATGATAATAAATCTGAAGTTTATAATGCTAGTGATGCAAATAAAAATATTACAATTGATGAGCAGCATAAAAATATTAAAATTGTAGTTAATAATGAAAAAGTAAATGATAACTATTGGTATGATAAAGAGCATGTAGATAATAATTATGATAGTTCAAAAAAATAAAATAGATAATGATTTAGCAGGTTAATTAAGTTAATATTAGAGAAAATACCTGGATTAATAAATTTAGGTATTTTCTTTAAATTTATACTTTTAGGTATAGAATTAGTAAGGATAAGTAAATGAATATAAGAATATTGAGGATAATTTATAAATATAATGAATTAGGAAGAAATGCTGCCTTAAATGAAGTTTATTAAATAAAGTTATTTGTGATATAATAAGTCTTGTTAAGGTCTCTTGGTCAAGTGGTCAAGACGTCACCCTCTCACGGTGAAATCAGGGGTTCGATTCCCCTAGGGACTACCATTAAATAAGAAAACAGCTTAAACAGTGGGTTTGAGGGCGTTTTTTAAAGAGCAAATATTAGTGTTTGCTCTTTTTTTTACCCCCCGTAGAAATACTATAGACTTAATATATCTATACTTTTTTCTTTATCTTTTTTCATTACATGCGTATAAATATCAGCAGTAGTGGAAATATTGGAGTGACCTAATAAATTAGATACTGTTTTTAATGGAACATTATTTTGGAATTGTATAGTTGCGTATGTATGCCTTAAACAATGAAATTTTCTATGTTCTATATTTAATCTTTTTAAAAAGTATATCCAACTCTTAGAGATATTACCCGACTCTATGAGTTCACCAGTAGCAGTTGTAAATATAAAGCTCTTATTCTCTAGGTTAAATTTCCCTTCATTCTCTTTTATTCTAATATTCCTTAATTTGATACATTGTTTTAATATTTGTTCCAAACTTGGGTAAAGAGGAATGGATCTTATACTACTTTTAGTTTTAGGCGTTTGAGATATAGTTATTTTTTTTCTTTTTCCGTTTTCGCCCAAACTAAAAGTTGTGCCTACAGTTCTATTTATATGAATTTCTTTTTTGTTAAAATCTATGTCACTTTCTTTTAATCCTAAAACTTCACCTTTTCTCATACCAGTAACAAGAGATATTACTGAAATGTATTTAATATTAGTTTCTTCTTTTGAATTCAAAATTTTCTTTATCTCTTCATCGCTAAATGGTTCTTTTGTTTTTTTATCTACTTCATGCTTTGGAATGGCAATCTTTTTATTATCACATGGATTAGAAGAAATATATTCATTTGCCATGCAATAATAGAAGAACTGTCTTAATAATATATTAATATTCTGATATGATACCTCCAAAGTAGAGTTTGGTTATTTACCATGTCTACTTTAGAGGTATCATATCAAATCAAATGGATACTTATTATTTCGATATAAACAGGTGTAGCATTTGTCCACAAAAAGAAGGATGTTATAAAGATGGAGCTAAAAGTAAGACTTATTCCGTTACTATAAAAAGCAATATCCATAAATCTCAAATAGAATTTCAGAAAACTGAATATTTTAAAGAAAAATCAAAGGAACGTTATAAAATAGAAGCAAAAAATAGTGAATTAAAGCATAGACATGGATATGATATAGCATCATCTTCAGGTCTAATTGCCATGAAAATGCAAGGTGCGTTAGCAATAT
>NZ_FPBY01000173.1 GCF_900116755.1 Clostridium sp. DSM 8431 | reverse complement strand
ATTGAGGTATGATGTAAATCTCAATAACTTTATAGGGATATTTTATTACTATTTTTGAAGCAATAAAAGACGCCAAAAACTTTTACGCTTACGTTTTTTTAAAGTAATAAGATGATAAATAATTAATTTGTAAAAGATTTATATAGGCACTAGTACTAAAGAATTTCTTAAGATATAATTTCTTCTAGTACTAGTGCCTATTACGGGTAAATTGAATGAACTATTTTAATAATTCAAATTGCAAAGCATTATTAATTTTGAAAAAATCCTCATTGGAGATTATATAATTTTCATTATTTATTTGTTTTACGCCTTGGGTTTGAATATTCTTATCAGTTAATTTTTTTATAGATGTATTATTAATATTTAGTTTGTAAAGACTTAATAGATTTCCACCATTCTCATTGCTTATTAATAATAGTTCATCATTAGTTATAGGGGTTGAAGCTAAAATGCTATTATTAATATTTTCTGTTATATCTAAATTGTAAGATTTTGGAAGGGTAGATTCATTTAAATTTATTGTTTCTATTAAATATAGCTTTATAGGCTTAGTATTATTAATATCAGAGGCTATAAACAAGAATTTATCATCTAAATATGTAATATAACCATTTAAAATTTCTTCTGATAGTTTAATAGAAGTAATTTGGGAATTTATAATTTCAAGCAAATAAGTACCATTTTGATTAGTATAGATAGATAAAAATTTATCTGTAGTTTTATTAAAACTACCACGTAATACTCTGCTTTTATCATCTATTTTACTTGAAAAATTTAAATTAGATAGTTCTTCATTTTCTATATTATACATCATTAAATTCCAGTCGGTATCATCATATTTAACTAATATTAAGCTTGAACTAGAAGCTCCAATTAGAGAATATCCTTTTTCATTAAGCGATACAAATTTTCCGTTGTCATATGGGAAAAATAATTGATCCTTCTGATTATCATCAGGAGAATTTAGTAGCCAACAGTTATCATATTCAGTAATAACAGAATTTTTATTTATTGATTTATCTCTAAATGTAATTTTATTCGATTTATCAGTATTTACATTTTTCGTATAGAGAGTTAGCTTTTTGTTTGATAATTTATACATAATCAGAGTTTCTGAATCAATTACAGACGAATTATCATTTCCGCAATTAGTACAAATTAAACTTGCTATTAATAATATTGTAAATGATATTACCATTTTAAAATATTTATTATATTTCATTATTTTAAAATCTCCTTATAAAAAGTTCCATTCGTAAGTTTAGCTAAAAGTTTTTTCAATTGAATAGTTCCTAATATCAATAATAATCCTATTACCAGTAAAAAATCTAATGAAAAATATAATAGTATATATTTTGATATTAAATTAAATTTAAAGAAATAATTTAACGGTATTGAAATTATAATTGTTCCAGCTAAAGATAATATAAATGTGATAATTCCATTCATAAAAAATTCGCTTATAAATAATTTATAAATGTTTTTTTGCTCAATGCCCAATAAATATAATAAACCAACATCCCTTTTCCTTAACACTAAAAGTTGCTTAATATTTGAAGAAATATTAAATATAGTTATAACTAAAAAAACTAATAATATAATAGAACTTATTGTAGTAATTGTTACGGCGAATTCTGGAAGAGAATTAGTTGTTTTTAAGGCATATTTAACAATTAAAGTGTCATCTAAATTTTCTATTTCCTTACATACAGTTTTCATGTTATCAACTTTTGGACATATAACGATAATTTTAGCAGCACCAATATTGTTCTGTTCAGGATTAAACAATTGTTGGAATGATGATGGATCTATAATTGAAGTTTCCGGAGGAAAATAAAGTAACTCAGGCATTGTAAATTTTTTTGTTAAAGAAGAAGTCATATACTGGGAACTTCCAAATATTTCACCATCTTTTATTGTTGGAATATGTGCACATAATTCTATATTTTCATTATCATTAAATGATTCTGAATCAACAGCCTTAGTATTTAATAAAAAAAATTTATCACTACTAATGGAATCTTCTACGCCAAAATATTTAAGATATTCTTTTGAAACTGGGATTATAGCACTAGAAGATTTAGAACTCTTATTTTCTTTTAATACTTCAGCGTTCATTTCATAATCAAAAAATGCATATTCTACTCCATCTATTTTTTTTATTTTGTCCAAAATACTATTATCAAATTTATAATTTAAATCTTTATTTTCAATTTGCATAAAATATAGATTTGAATTATCAACAATATCTGATTTATAATTATTAGTTACATTTAAAATAAATCCAATTATAAAATTAAATATAAGTATAAAAAATGTAAGTGAAAAAATAATATTAAAAAACTTCTTTATGTTTCTTTTAAAAAACAGTACTGAAATTGACATATTATATCACCCTTCCTTAGTATTCTATTAGTTTTCCGTCTTTTAAATTATATATTACGTCAGCTATAGATTTGTAGATTTCATCATGTGTAACAATTATTATTGTTTTTCCACAATTTTTTAATGATAAAAAAGAAGAAATTAATATTTCCTTATTTTTTGAATCAATATTCGCACTAGGTTCATCAGCCAATATAAGTTCTGTATCATTTAAATAACATCTAGCAATAGTTATTCTCTGACGTTCACCACCAGAAAGAAATTTAACTTTTTTATGCAATATTTCTTCAATATTAAGTTTTTTCGCTTCTTCAATAATTTTAGCTTTTCTTACAACCTCATTCAAAGATGTAGTTAACTTTAAATATACGTTTAGATTTTCAAATGTAGTTAATTCTTCAAATAAATTAAATTCTTGAAATATTAAACCTATATTTTTCTGCCTTATTAAGCTTTTTTCTGTTGATGTTAATTCTTCTAAATTTCTACTTTCCCAATAATAGTTTCCAGAGGATGGTTTTTCAATCATAGAAATTATATTTAATAATGTTGATTTTCCAGAACCCGATGGGCCCATTATTACATATATCTTTTTACTTTTAATAGTTAAATTAACATTATTTAATATACATTGTTGATCATAATTTTTATTTATATTTCTTAAATTTATAATTTCTTTTTCCATTAAACACCTCATATTTATAATTTTTTATCGTAAATTTAAAGATTCAATCTGATCTCCTTCAAATGTAGCTTGTAAACTTGTTGACTTATAATTATTACTATATGAATATCCATACGATGTTTTATATGAATACAATTTTTCATATATTTTATCTAGTATACTATCTTCAACTTCAATTTTATATGAGTTTATCATATTAATATAAATGTTAGCATAACGAACATAATAGTCACTTTCACTATTGAATATTTTTTCTCCAATTAAATTAAAATCAATACCATCTGCACTTTTATGAATATTTGATATAATTTCATCATACATTAATTCCATTAATAATAAATGTGAATCATCTGTGTAATTAGTTTTATTAAATTCGTATATATTAGTAAAAGCTTCTTCTAACTTATTAGCTGCTTCACTTTCATTCAAAAACAATAATATTTTAATTTGCCAATACAAGCTTATAAAATTTTCTTTTTGAAGTTCATCATTAGAATGTACTTTTTCAATTAAAGTATTAATTTTATCTTCTATATATTTAAATTTTTCATTCTTATTCATATATTTTTTTGTGTTTAAAAAATAATATATTTCTGAATAATCTATGCCTTCTTTTTTATATTTATCTAACACAGAATCAATATAGTCATTTAGCATTTTTCCGTTAACATCAAAGTTACTATTTTCAATAAGTGCTGTATTTATGAAATAATATAAAGTTTTAAATGTAGGGATTAACTGTGCAGGAGCTGTAAATGTGTTATTACTATCTCTTGGATATGTAGAAATTATATTTTTTACTATTTCTACATTTTGACTAGTAGAATTTATAATATTAAAACAGTAAAATTTTATTACAGCAGGAATATCAATATTATTCTTGATAAGTTGTAACATTTTTTCTGAGATAAAAGAGAGTTTATCTTTATTATCCACATTATCACATAACATAGATAATAAAGGTATATTATCTATATTATTTATAAAATCATCTGTTAAATTATCAATTAAATTATTAGTTGCATTATTAATAGATTTTTGTATTTTGCTAACTTCATTCGTCAAATTTAAATTTTTTAATATTCTAGCTTTGTAAAATAAAATTGTCTCATTATCAAAATTAACATTATCATGATAAAATTCAATTGATTGTATTGAATTTAATACAAAGTCTTTTAAATTTACACTAGTATTCAAAATATCTTTTAAACTTGATATTTTTTCTAAAGCATCAAGTTTTATCAGCTTATCTTTTTCTTTAAATTGATTCCATCTTTCTATATAATATGTATTAATAAAACTACAAATATTATTTTTTATTATTTTTCAACTCTGGTGCAATATTAATATTTGTAGTTTTATTTAATAACACAATATAAAAATATATATTACTTAATAATAATTCTGGATTGCTATTTTTAAATGATTCATTATTTAATTCATTATTTAATTCATTATTTATTCTATGTATTAAGTTCTGAAAATTAAAGTTTTGATTATATATATGATAATCTATCATTATAATATTGTTTATAATAGTATCTTCCAATGAAAATTTGTCAGTATATTCAATAACAGTAATACCATCCTTATGAATAAATTTGTTTATATAAGATGAATTTAAATCATTACTTGTCTTATTATATTTATCTTTAGATGCACAGCTACAAAATGCACTTATTATGTATATAACTGAAAATAAAATACATATTAATTTAACAACAAATCTCCTTTTCATAAAAACTCCTTTAAAAAGGAAGCTAAATAAAAACTAGCTCCCTTTTTTATAAGTATTATACTTTAGCAAGAGTACTATATGTTTTTCCTCTAGCAAACATAGTTGCAGTATTATTACATCCTACATAAAGACATAATCCATTACCAGCTACTCTACCTCTAAATGAAGCATCACTTGCATTATAGTTTGTCCAAGAGCTTCCGGTTGATGAGCCTGAACCTGATACGCCTGCGCCGTTCCAAGATACACTTCCTCCTATAGAATAGAAACTCCAGCTAGTCTTTATCCATTCTGCATGATAAGGATCTGTACCAGAATAATGTGCAGAAACTTGAAAATCACCAGTTCCATTAGCATCAGAAAGAGATTGAATCCATACATTAGATGTTAGCTTTCCATTGAATGCATTTGTTGATGCACTATCGCTAGTCGCGAACGCAGGCACCGAACAAATTCCAGTTACAAATAATGTTGTTAATAGAGCAATTATCTTTTTTTTCATATTTTTTCTCCTAAATAATAAAATTTTTTTATAGTACTATATATTTTATAATTCTCTATTAATTCTTAAATTCCTTCTTTTTATTTGATTTTTTTAAAAATATTTACATTTTTTATTTAGTAATTTGAGATGTAAAAATTCACATATTACATTAACCGGTATATTGAGTTTTTAAATTTTTATTTTCAATAATATTCAGTGTCAAAACTTAAGAGTATTGATACCGAAATAATACTCGTGTAAAATTAACTCATCAACTAGAGTCAAAACTAATATTCAAAAGTGAGGGTAGCAAATGAGTAAGATTGTAGGATATTGTAGAGTGTCAACAAAAGGACAGCTTGAAGGAAATTCTATTGAAGAGCAAAGAAAAAGTATTATAGAAAGATATTCAAATGCAGAAATAGTTGAAGAAAGTTATAGTGGAGCAAAGGAAAGAAAGATATTTAATGATGTAGTATCTTCTTTAAAAGAAGGAGATACTTTAGTAGTAACTAAGCTTGATAGGTTTTGCAGAAGTACTAAAGAAGGATTAGGATATATAGATAAACTAATGAACAAAGGAGTAAAGATACATATTCTTAATATGGGATTGATTGAAGATACTCCAATGGAGAGGTTAATAGTTACTAATCTTTTAGAATTTGCAGAGTTTGAAAGAGCAATGATTATTGAAAGAACTCAAAGTGGCAAAGCTATTGCAAAGCAAAAGAAAGGTTTTAAAGAAGGTAGACCTAAAAAGCATACTGTAAAGCAAATTGATAATGCACTATCAATGCTTAGTGTTAATGGTGGTAAGTATAGTTATACAGAAGTTGCAGAAATAACTAATATAAGTAAGAGAACACTTATAAGAGAAAATAATAAAAGAAAATTAGTTCGTGAAGAGGTTAAGTAAACAGCCTCTTCATTTTTGTATATAAGATTAAAAATTTTGTTTTGATATTTTACATTTAAGAACTCTAGTTGGCACTAATGATGGTGAAAAAGAAAAATTAATAACTATCATTGGGGAGGAAAATATAATGAGAAAAAGAGTAACAAAAGAAATTGCACAACAAAGAGTAAATGAAATAGGAAGAGAGTTGACAATATTGGAGTGGAGTACAACAAAAAAGCCATGTAAAATACAATGCAATAAATGTGGAGTTATATCAGAAGTTAAGGAAGGATATTATGTTTATACAGAAAGTAATGGATATTTCATATGGCATGACTGTATAGGATGTATGATAAATGAAAAGAAGCATAGCAGAGAGCTATTGAAAAAGAAAATAGAAGAAGATAAAGAAAGATATCATAGTTATTTAGTTAGGGAAGGGCAAGTTATAGATGATAGAATTGAATTAGCAAGAGAAGAACTAAAAAAATATCTAAATAAAGAAGTGATAGCTTCTAATTTGGTAGAAGATATAAGTAAAGTATTAGGTATAGAAAAGATGTCTTTTGTTAGGTTTAATTTCTCGGTTTTAGATAGGATAGCTGATTATGATGTGATAAAGCTTAATAAGTTTGGTAAGAAGGGATATATAATAAAAAATGTGTATGATTTAGTATTACCTAAAACAAAGCAAAGAATTGAACTAGAAGAAAAATTTAAAGATAAAAATTAGAGAGACCACTAGGAGGGCACTGAAAAAGTGCCCTTCGGAAAATTAAGTCCAAAAGATTGTTATTCAACAATCTTTTGG
>NZ_FPBY01000067.1 GCF_900116755.1 Clostridium sp. DSM 8431 | reverse complement strand
TTATTTGGTATCATAATTTAATTTTACCAAAAAATCGCTGTAAGTTTAATGCCTACAGCGATTTTCTTTTTAGGAGAGTTTTTTTACATCCCCCTTTTAATTATTTTAATTATTTTATTTATATTCATTTTTTATTTTCACATATAAATCATAGTCCGCAATTACTGGTGCTTTTTGCATTATATTATTCATTGTTACAATTGGGCTCATCCCAGAAAAGTTATTAATACCTGTTTCTATAGATTTTGTATTATATGCAGATAAGAAACATGTATAGAAGTCTCCATTTAATATATATTCTTCCTTATCAGTGTTATTATTAGCCACATAATCCATGAATTTTTTAATTAGCTTAGAATTTTTATCATGGTTTTTTAAAACAATAAAATTATCTCCTTCTGCAACATAAAATCTATTACTTCCATTATATTTTGAAGGTACATTAGTAGCTATCCACTCACACTTTTCATCAATCTTACTTAATTCATACATGCCATTATTAGAAGATATTCTTGCAAAGAATTCTCCTTTTTTATTTGTATTAAGTATACCTGCTTGAGTTAACTCACTAAGACTATTGTTAACATAGTTTTTAATTGCCTCTTCATCAGTAATTTCTTCCATTCCTTGCATTATAAGAAGAGAAATTAAATCTTCATAATCTTTCCCAACAGCATTTAATATACCTATTTTTCCTCCACTTTTCTCTCTTATATCTCTTCCAATATTTACAAGGTTATTCCATGTATTAATTTCACTATAAGTATATCCATAAGCATTAAGCATATCCTCTCTAACATATAACACTAATGGTCTTGATGTTATAGGAATTCCTAATAAATTTCCTTCACTTGTTATTTCAGAAATTCTTGCTTTTGTATAGTTTTTAGAAAAACTATTTATTACTTCCTCATTAGCTTTAAAAGATATATTATCATACTCTTTTTCAATATTTCTTATTTCTAAACTGCTCAATTGTACAATATCAGGTACATTATTTTGTGCTATAGTTGAATTTATTTCACCATCTTGAACCTGTATAACTTTAATATTAGCTTTTGAATTTTGCTCCATGAAGTCTTCAGCTACTTTTTTCATATATTCATAAGTATCACTTTTAGTCCATATTACTAAATTTCCTTTAACAGCATCATTATCTTTTCTTTCAAAAAAATTAACTATGAATAATGACGTTGCTACTACCAAGAGTATCAATAACGATATGGCTACATTTCTATTTTTTTTACTCATACATACACCTCTAACAATTTATATTTTAAGTATAAAACATCTTATAAAAAATAAAAAGCCCTTATAAAAAGGGCTTTTTGAATATAATTAATGGCAAGGGTCATCACAGTGGTCTTTACAACTATTAGCATTTATTCCTATACATTGTCCTTCGTAGCAACTTACATCTAATGGCATATATTTTACATGAATATTGTCTTTATATACTTTTAGCATATATTTTTTACATGGACATAAAGGTCCTAATAAAAATTGACCATATTGATCTGTAAAAGTGTGAGTTAATGGACAAGGTAATTTACATCCATCAACTACTTGTAATAATTTAACTACTGCATCTGCTACTGGGTTTCCATTTTTATCTAAAACTGTTCCATGAATGACTGCTCTTCTTTCCTCTGATAACTTAATAACTGCCTCTATTTGTTCATTTTCCTTTGGACATATTGAACATACTGCACATTTTCCGCTCATAACTTTTACCTCCATTGTTTTTTATACTAATAACATATGTCCATATTAAGAAAATGTTACTTAATAAATAAAAAAGGCTCAATTATTGAATAGAGTGATAAATAAAACTGGCTATTCAAATATAGGCAAAGGTCCCTTAAAATTCGTATTTACATAAGTATGTTCACCCTGTATAAACAATGAACATCTCCAAAATTTATCAAAAATATATTTAAATAAGGATAAATAATTAGCTAGATATTTAGTTGAAACACCTCTGTAAACTGATAAATTTCATCCATAAACTTATATCCTTTTTAGATGAGAAAATAGGGGTATGAGTACTTTGTGCGAAGGACTTTTTGCAGGATTTACAAAGATATCTTTGAACATTTTTGTTCTTTCCATTTTTAGCTATGTATTTATTATGGCAATGAGGGCAAATTAATTTTGAGTCTTTTTTAATTGAAGATAATTCAATTAGCTTGCTTATATCAACAATTAATTTTCTTTTTAAGGAATTATTCATAGGTTTTATCATTTCTAATACTTTATCGTAATGCTTATACGAATTCAAATATATCATCTCCTAAAAAATCTTTGTTAAGATGATTGACATATTTTATCACTTTTATCCATAATACAGCCATAAAAATACGAGATAGGCACTTAAATCCTATCCCGCATTTTTTAAATATTACTATTTAATTCTTGCATATAAATCCACAATTTCTTTAGCCATTTGTTGTAATGTCATTGAAGTCATGAAATGATCTTGAGCATGAACCATTAATAGAGACATTTGAATTTTTTCTCCACCAGCCTCTGCTTGAATTAATGAAGTTTGCGTATTATGAGCTTCTTGAAGTTCTTCCTCAGATTGTTTCATTTTAGCCATAGCATCATCTATGTTTCCTTCTTTTGCATCTTGGATAGCTTCTATTGCATAACTTCTAGCTTCTCCACTATGTGTTATAAGTGACATTATTTCCATTTCTTTTTCCATTTTTTATATCTCCCTTTCAACTACAAAATTTATATAACCCTAAAACCCCATTCTAATTTATACTAAACACCTTGATTAACTAAGTCTAAAGCAAGTTTTAATACTTTTGCTCCATTCATAGTTCCATATTCAACTGTTGGAATTACACTCACTGGAATTCCCTTTGGTTCATATTTTTCTTTCATTTTCTTTAATAAAAATCTAACTTGTGGTCCTAATAATAAAACATCCATTTCATCTTCGTGATTCTTAACATCAGCCTCACTCATTGCTTGTATTGCAGTATCAATTCCTTGTTCCTTTGCAGCAGCCTGCATCTTTGTTACTAATAAACTTGTTGACATACCTGCTGAACAGCATAATATAATTTTAGTCATAATTGACAACCTCCTATATAATTAAATTTTTATGATTAGCATTTATTTACACTTATATAATAAGCAATTTACATGCCAAACTTAAAAATTAAATGTTTACATGTTTTTTAAGACGTTTTCACAACTTTTACAAAAAAACTGTGTAATTTATTTACACAGTTTTTCTACACACAACATTTAAAAATTACACATTTACATTGTTCTCAATCATGATTCTTATGATAAATGCAATCTGGTTATCTGTAATATTTATGCTATAGGTACTTTCTAAAATTCTGAGGCTCTGTTTTATTAAAATAAACTCTTTTGCATGTTTTTCTCTATATTCACTAAGCTTATCAAAATCCGAATCTTTTCCACCCTTAACTCTATTATCAACTAAAAAACATAGATGAAGTATGATTCCAACTTCAACCTCATGAAGTATCTTTAAATTAAGTCTTTCTTCTATTTCCTTAATACATTTTCTAACTAATGCAACAAGTTTTACTCCATCTAAATTATTAAACTGATCATCTACTGATTTTGATAATTTATAATAATCCTCTTCCTGTAATATTCTTTTATCTAACCTATCTATACCTTCCCATCTTAATATATCTGGAGCAGGTACAAAAGGAATACCCTCTATTCTTATATTAACTGTTCCTACTATTGCTATTACATTATATTCATCCTTTATAAATTCTACTTTTTGAGTAAACTCATTTCTATCTAGAATATTTAAAGGAATTATTTCTACCTTATCACTATTAATAAGATTTTTATTTAATATTTGTTTTATCTTTTCAGCTGAACCTTCCCCTGTAAAACAAGAGGTAATAATAGCAGTACCCTTTATATGATTATCTGCTATTTTTTTAAATCTTAATCCTCCACCATTCATTTCTATACAGGTTCTATATATATCATCTAAACTTCTTCCATCAATTGATTTTCTTACAGCTTCAATGACCATTAATGTAGTTACCATATCAACTGTTTTTATTCTTATTCCTGTTTCTTCACTAATCATATCTCCAAAATTAGTTAAAGAACCCATATCAACTAATAAAAGAACGCCGTTTTCTCCCCCCATATCTATTATTTTTTCTTTTGCTAGTGCATACATTTCTTCTGCTTTCATATCAAGAGGCATATCTAATGCTTCTGCATAATTTTCTCCAATAAGCTTATTTGCAACATCCGCCATACTTGTAGCTGTACTAAAGCCATGCATAATCACTAGTACCCTCACATTTCCTATTTTCTTTTCAATATCATCATAAGGTTTAGTTGCTATAAACATAGTTAAATATCCAATTTCATCTAAAGGTACCTTTATATCAAAAGCTTCATCAACAATCTTTGCTGCTTCCATTGCAATATAAAATTCATCACTATACTCACTTCTAATAAAGTTTAACTTAGGATGATAGATATCTATCCCTCTTTTTATTCTTTCTATACTTCCTTGCAGGTGAAGAGCTAAACCTAAATATACCTTTTCATCGTACTGTCTATTTAATTTTTCTGATGCTATAACTAATATTTCTTCAACTATATTAATTATGG
This sequence comes from Clostridium sp. DSM 8431, assembly GCF_900116755.1. Taxonomy (GTDB): domain Bacteria; phylum Bacillota; class Clostridia; order Clostridiales; family Clostridiaceae; genus Clostridium. The sequence continues at coordinate 13,394 of NZ_FPBY01000067.1, read as the reverse complement.
AAATATCAACTATCTTAGATATATCTTCTTTAATATGCGGTTTCTTTAAATCATTAATATATTTCTTAAAATACTTATTTATATCTATATTTAATATTTCACTAATTTCCTTTTCAGCTATACCCTTAGACTTTAATTCCCTAAACTTTCCTTCAATAATATCATAGAAGTATTTATTTTTTTCTTCATGTTTATTTAAAGATATCTTAAGTGAATCATCATCATTCTTATAATTAAACTCTAAGACATTCCCCATATTTTCTAATAAGCTTTCTATATCATTTCTATATTCTTGAAGCTTCATTATACCCTTTTTTACCTTGGATGTAAGATCTCCCTGCTCAACTAATATAATGCTCTTATCATTTACTTTATAATTTAGAAATGCCTTAGCACATGCAAGTTGAATATCACTTTTTAATTGACCTATATTATTAGGACAATCATATAATAAAAATGATATAAAGGCATTTTTATTAAAATAAATACTTTTATCTAATCTTTTAGATTCATTCTTTATAAAGTTTTCCATTAAATAATAACGCTCTTTTACTGTTCTTTCTTTTAATGGAGGCAAAGTTATCATCATAGGTATTCTTCGTGTAAATGTTCTAAGCATAAAGGATTTTGGTTCTTCAGTTGTAGCTGCAATAATCTGTGCATCAGCCTGAGTAAGTTTTTCTGTTTCACCTAAAGGTCTAAAAACTCCATTATCAATATAGGTAAATAACATTTCCTGTGCTTGAGGTGCAAGTCTATGTATTTCATCTAAAAAGATAATTCCTCCATCAGCCTTTTTTAGAAGCCCTTCTCTATCTGAATCTGCTCCTGTATATGCTCCTTTTTTAACACCAAAAATCTGTGCTATAACAAGCTGTGGATTATCTGCATAGTCTGCACAATTAAATCTTACAAAAGGAGCATTTGTCTTTAACATTCCATTCTCTATAGCAAATCTATACATTAATTCTGCAAACATAGATTTACCTACACCAGTTTCTCCAAGAATCAATGTATGAAGACCATGTGGAGGATAAAGCATAGCTGCCTTTGCCTGCTGAACTTGAATTTGAAGACTTAAGTTAGCCCCAATCATACTATTAAAACTATCTTTTTTCTTATTTATCTTTTCAGATATTTTTTCTTTTTTAGCAGAAATAGAGTAGATAACAGGTCTCCCTCCTGTTTTATCTACTCTACTTTCTTTATATAATATATTTAAATATCTAGAAATATTAGCTCTATCTAAATTCATATATTCACTTAATTCTAAAGCTGATACTCCTCTATCATATTCATCTTGTAATTTTTCTAGTGACTCATATATTTCATCTAATTTACTCATATTAACCCCCCATTTAATGGAAATGTTAATATTATTGTATCATATTATCTAGTTATTTTCAGCTTGTAATGTAAGTTGTAAATCTACCTCTTGATTATTTCTTTCAACAGTTACAGTTACAGTATCTCCAGAATTCTTTTCAGATTTTAACTGACTTAATTCTTCAGCTGTCTTTACTCTCTTTCCGTCAAACTTGATAATTACATCGCCTTGTTTCATTCCTGCTTTTTCTGCTGGAGATCCTTGATTTACACTTTTTACAAATAATCCTTCAGGATATCCTGTCTTTAATGCAGTATTTGAATCAATTTGTTGAATGCTTATACCCAATGTTAATATTGGTTTAGATAATGAATCAATTCTTTCCTTTGCTGTATTTATAGGAATTGCAAATCCCATTCCTTCAACGCTTGCATTATCAGATGAACCAGAAGAACCTATCTTCATAGAGTTAATACCTATAACCTGACCCTTTGTATTAACTAATGGACCACCACTATTACCTGCATTAATAGCAGCATCAGTTTGAATAACACTAATTGTATTTCCTGATTCAGATTGAACATTTCTATTAACTGCACTTATTACACCCTTTGTTAATGTTTGTGCAAATTCTTTTGATAATGGTGTACCTATTGCAAGAACATCTTCACCTGGATATAAAGCATCTGAGTCACCAAGTTCTGCAACTCCTGGAATTTCTGTTCCTTCTGCTAATTTTATCATTGCAATATCCATTCCTTCATCATAATTAACAACTTTAGCCGATGCTTGATTTCCATCACTTAAAAGTACTGTAACATCTGTACTATTTGCTATAACATGATAGTTTGTTAATATATAACCTTCTTCATTTATAATAAATCCTGATCCTAATCCTTCAACTTGTTGAGAATAAAGACCTCCGTAAACTTCTTGAATACTCTTAGTTGAAATTGTTACAACTGCTGGCTTCACCTTTTCAAAAGCCTCTGATATTGTTAATGCACCATCATCACTACTTGCGAATTCTGGTGGCGCATATGATGCTGATTCTACTACCTTATTTGTTGCCATTTTCTTATATGTCATATAACTTCCACAAAAACCACCTAATAATGCTACTACTACCCCTGAAGCTACTGCAGTTACCCATTTTGCAGTACCTTTTCTTCTTTTTACTCGTTCTATATTATGATGATTATCTTCACCTACAAACGTAAAGTTGGGATTAGTATATTGTCTTGAGTTATTATTTTCATTATTATTTTCGTTATTATACATAATTATTTACCTCCTAAATATTTTCTAATCGCTTCTCTATATTTACGAGTATACTCCTGTTTTGTGACAAGTATATGTCATAATTACCTTTATTTTAATTATTTATATCATTCTTTGATATTTTCTTTGCTGACTTAACAACATTTGAAATTCCTGAAACTATTGAAGATGGATCAGTTACTGATATTACAGTATCTTCTGATTTAGTTAAATAAACTGTAGTTAAATCTTCACTTCCAATATTTTTAATAGGATTATCTTCATTATTTGTAATAATATATAGAGGTTTCCCTTTAAGCATTCCAGCACTTTGGTTACTAGCTGAATATGAATATAGATTTTCTAATTCATTATTTATAGCTTTTCTATATGCTGACTGATCTTTTAATATATTAAACTCTTTTAATTCATCAGGAGTTAAACTTTTTTCAAACTCTTCCACATGATAATCAAGATTTAATTTATCAATAAGTTTAGTTAGTGCAAATTTAGTTCCAGTCTTTTCTATCTTGCTTTTTAAATAATCAAACTTAATGTTATGCCTAAATTCACTACTTTTTATTGTGTCTTCTGAATATGGATTTATTAATACCATTCCTTCAACTGATTCTGGATATAATCTTGCAAAATCAGTCAATACAAGGCTTCCATATTCCTCTCCAACTAATATAAGCTTTCCGCTTACTCCTGCTTTTCTTAGTAATATTTTTAAATTTTCTGCTTGTTTTTCAGTTGATTCTCCCGAAGGTGCATCACTAAATCCATATCCTCTTCTATTATAGACAAAGGTCTTAACATCTATACCCTTATCTTTTAATCCATTTATTACAGCATTCCATTCATTTAGATTTGTTCCTATGGCTCCATCAAAAACAACTGTATAATCACCGGTTCCACTAAATTTATATTCCATCTTTTTATTATCTACTTTTGCATAATACAATGAAGAAGAAATTTTATCATTTCCAAAAAAATCGCTAATACTTTGAATAAGAAAACCAATAAGAAATATTGCTGCTATTATTATTGCAATATTTTTTACCCATTGCCTTGCATCAGCTTTTTCCTTCATATTTACTTTTTTTAAACCATTTGATTCCGGTATAAGATTCATATTACTATAACCTCTATCTTTCTCCTAACTTTAAGTTTGGTTTAGCATTTAAATCTAATTTAGATTCTTTATTATTCATCATTTCAAAATAAGCAGCTGCACCTATCATTGCTGCATTGTCTGTGCATAGTACTGGATCTGGGAATAATATTTTTATTCCTCTTTTATCTCCCTCTTCTATTAAAGCCTTTCTTAAAGCTGAATTAGATGCAACTCCTCCAGCTATGGCAATCTTATCTAAGTTTTTCTTTTCACATGTTAAAAATACATTATCTTTAAGTACTTCTACTACTGCATGTTGGAATGAAGCAGCTACATCAGCTCTATTAACTTCTTCTTCCTTCATATTTGCCTTATTAAGATAATTTAATACTGCTGATTTTAATCCACTAAATGAAAAATCTAACGTATCTTCATGGAAATTAGCTCTTGGGAATTTTAATGCTAGAGGATTACCTTCCTTTGCTAACTTATCAATTTTAGGACCTCCTGGATATCCAAGGCCTATAGCTCTAGCTACCTTATCAAAAGCTTCTCCTGCTGCATCATCTCTTGTCTGTCCTAATACTTCATATTTATCATAATCTTTTACATGTACTATAAATGTATGTCCTCCTGACACTACTAATGAAACAAAAGGTGGTTTTAAATCCTTATGTTGAATATAATTAGCACAAATATGCCCTTCTATATGGTTAACACCTATTAATGGTTTTTTAGCTGCATATGCTAAACCCTTTGCGTATTGAAGTCCAACAAGTAAAGCTCCAACAAGACCTGGTCCATAAGTTACACCAACAGCATCTATATCATCCATAGTAACTTCTGCTTTTCTAAGAGCTTCTTTTACTACAGCATCTACTGATTCAATATGCATTCTTGAAGCTACTTCTGGAACTACTCCTCCAAACTTTGTATGTGTATCTATTTGAGTTGCTATTACATTAGATAAAACTTCTCTTCCATCTCTTACTACTGCTGCTGAAGTCTCATCGCAACTTGATTCAATAGCTAATATTAATTTACTTTTCATCTTTACTATCCCTCGTTTTTCCTTTTTTAAGTCAATATGTATTATACTTTATCTAAAATTTTATATCAATGAATTAACTTGTACTTATTTTTATTATAGAGTATATTTAAACCTAGATTATTAATTTATTATAAAGAATTAGGTATAAATATCTATTATATTTATTTTCTAATAAATTATATCATTTAACATAATATAAAGGAGTTTTTTTCAAATGTCATCTTATGCAAAAGTAGTTGTAGGAGGATCTCCTATAACTAAATCAAACTTTAAATTACATAACAAAGAAGGTCGTGCAATTCTCCCTTCAAATTCAGGAAATTATCATGATAGATATGCTTTATATGAACAGGAAATTGCTTATACCGCAAGATGTCAAAACCCAGATGTAGTACTTGAAGAAAGTCTTACTGCTATTTTAAAAGTATACTATAAAAGTGAAAAACGACATCCTGATACTATTAATATAACTAAGAGTATTTTTGATGGTATTGAAAAAAGCGGACTTATCGTTAATGATGCTCAAGTTAGAAATATTATTGTAGAGGAATTTTATGATAAAGAAAATCCAAGATTTGAACTAGAGCTATTTGGAGAAAGTGAATATTCTTTATCTTATAACATTCAAAAAAATGATTCCCCTAAAGAAAAGAGATTATACACTCCAATTAGAAAGAATGTTATTAAAAATCCTGCTAAAAATGAAGAAGTTATGGAAACTACTAATAAAAATACCTGTTCAATATGCAATAAAGTTATTATAGGTGATGATTTTATAACTGCTGATAAAGGTAAGACTATAATATGTAATAAATGTTTTAAGAAATTATATTAAAAGGAAGTGCTACTTATATGGAAGATTTATTAATTTTAATAGGTGATAGTTTAACTTTTGGATACGGAAATCCAAAAAAGAATACCTGGGCTTATAAACTTTCTAAAGAGGTTCCTATTAAAGTTATAAACAAAGGTATTAATGGTGATATTACGCCTTCTATGTTAAATAGATTTTATAAAGATGTTTCTTTAGGGCACCCTTCAAAAGTATTTATTATGGGTGGAACTAATGATTTATTAAGTGGAAGAAGTGTAAAATCTATTATAAGTAACATAGAACTTATGATTAAAGAATCTAAGGATATCGATATAATAATTGGAATACCTCCATATATAAAAAAAGAGATGGCAGAAAAATTATTTTCCCCATCTGCTCTTTATGATTACTGTACTACTAATCTTCCTATATTAAAAGATGAACTTATCAAACTTTGTAATAAACATTCTATAAAGTATATAGACTTTTATTCACTAACATTATCAAATGTTAATAATGATATTTATATTGATGGAATTCATCTAAATTCTAAAGGAAATGATTTAATTTTAAATGCGCTTCTAAAATTAATCTAAACTTTTAATATATGTAGATGCGGCAATAGCTGCATCTATTCCATTTAGGCCTTTTTCTTTTACTGCATGAACACCATATAGTACATTTCCACATGCAAATAGCCCTTCATTAGATGTTTGATAATTATTCACTTCTACACTTTTTGTATAATCATTTATTTTTAAATTTAATCCTTCAAGGCTATATATTTCCGGGAAATAACCTACTGAAAGAATTAAAGAATCACATTTTAACATACTTTCTTCATATGTATTAATATCTTTAATATTTACTCCTTCCACTCTTTCCTTTCCAAATATACCAGTAAGCACTTTATTTTCTATTACAGGTATATTAAAGCCTTCAATTATATTTTTATCCTCTTTATCAAACCTAAAGTCTTCATTAGTTTCTATTAATAGTCCTTGAATTTTTCCACCTTCAATTACTATTCTTCTTGCTACTATCAATCCCCACTTACTATTAACTACAATAAATGGCCTATTTCCTGGCATATATCCTTCTTGATTAATTATTCTGTGCGCATTACCTATAGTATATATTCCTGCAAATCTATTAGTTGCAATAGCTATACTTCCAGTATAAACTTCTCTACATCCAGATGCTAAAATTATTGCTTTTCCATGAACTTTAGCAATACCTTCATTAGGAGATACATATTCAACATTGTTACCTTCTTCTATTTTTAAAACCTCAGAGTTAAGTTTTACTTCTATATTAGTCTTTTCAATTTTCTCTTCTAAATAATTAACATATTCAGGCCCTGTAACTACTCTATCTAAAACTTCTTCTCCAAAATCATTATGTATAAATTGATTTAAGATTCCTCCTAAGATTTCTCCTCTTTCTATTATTAGTATCTTATCTATATTTTCATTATGAGCAGTCAATGCTGCTGTCATTCCACTAATACCGCCACCAACTATTATTAAATCATATTCTTTCATAAGCAAACGTCTTCCTTCCAAAAACTTTTCTTTCTCAATTATACCATATGTTTCTTCTAAAATATTTTTATAAAACTATCCTATTTTATTAAGATTTCTTTATAAATTTGATAATCGTTAATTACTGTAATATAATTTAAAAAGATTGTTAGAAAGAGGTGTACCATGGATAAATTATTTTCCAATATTAAAAACTACTTTAAATCCTTTTCCAAGCAAGATTTAATAAAAATATTCCTATTTATTATTCCTCTTGTAGGAGTGATTTTTAAAGGAATTGTTCTACAAGGTTACATTCAAAATAGTGATCCATATAATTTAGACCTTGGACTTGGATATTCAAAGGCACAATATTTTTTATCTTATTATTTAGCCTTTACCCTTTTATTTTTTAGTTTTGCATTTCTATTTAAGAATAGAGGAAGAGTTATATATTTATTTGTAATCGATATTTTACTTACTGCATTAACTCTTTTAGACGTTATGTACTTTAGAGGATTTTTAACAGTTCCTTCTGTTCTTATTTTAACTCAAACTGCAAACCTTGATAACTTAGGCGGGACAGTAACTTCAATGTTAACTTCTTCTGATGCTATAATGTTCTTAGACCTAGTTATTTTTGCAATATATGTATTTTTAACTAGAGATACATATAAAAAGGGAACAGGCAAAAGAGCTATTAAAACATTTTTAGTTACATTTATCGTTCCATTAATATATGTTGCTTATGTACCATTTAATATTAATGTTCTAGGTAATGAAGATGTAAAAAATGCTTATTTATTTGATGATTATGATCCAACAAATACATGTAGATACTTTACTTCTACTGGATATCATATAATAGATCTTTATACTGTATATAGAGATTCTAAACCTTATACATTAACTGATAAAGAAAATGAACAAATTGAAGAATACTATGAATGGAAAAATGAAAACTTACCAGATAATCAATATGCAGGTATTTCAAAAGGTAAAAACCTTATTATAATCCAAGTTGAATCTCTTGAAGATTTCGTTATTGGAAGAAGTATTGAAGGCCAAGAAATTACTCCTAACTTAAATAGATTAATAAATAAGAGTCTTTACTTCCCTAATATATACGAACAAGTTAATGAAGGTACAAGTTCTGATTGTGACTTAATGTTAACTACATCAATGCTTCCACTTAGAAGGGGTTCTACATTCTTTAGATATCCTAATACAACTTATAATTCATTACCCAAAATATTAGGTGCAAATGGCTATTCACAAATATCTATGCACCCTGATAAAGGTTCATTCTGGAATTATGCTAATGCATTAAAAGGTGGAATTAATTTTGAAAACTTTATTGATTATTTCTCTTTTGATTCTAGTGATCAAATAGGACTTGGAATAAGTGATAAGAGCTATTTTTCTCAAGTTGCAGAAAAATTACAGGACTTAAAAACTCCATTCTATGCACATACAATAACATTAAGTAATCATGGTCCATTTGACCTTCCAGAAAACTTAAGAGAATTAAAATTAAATAGTGAATTAGATAAAAGTGAACTTGGTGGATACTTCCAAAGCGTTCGTTACACAGATTCTGCTATTAATGAATTCTTAAATAAGCTTGATGAAGAAGGATTATTAGATAATACAACAGTAGTTATTACAGGTGACCATACTGGTGTTCATAAATACTATAATAGCAGTATTGAAGGCTTATCAAATAAAGAAGATTGGTTCTTAGATAATGGTGAACCTACAGTTCCATTTATTATCTATGATAAAAACCTATCAGTAGAGCCAAAAACATTTGATACAATAGGTGGTCAAATAGATATAATGCCAACAATTCTATATCTATATGGTATTGATGCAAGTGAGTATAAAAATACAGCACTTGGAAGAAATCTTCTTAATACAAATAGAAGTTTTTCAATTACTACTAATGGAATTGTAAGAGGAAATAATGTTTCTGAAGAAGATGCAACTCAGCTTACAAATATACTTGAACTTTCTGATAAGATGATTAGAGCTGATTATTTTAAAGGAAAATATTAGAAGGCAAAATAAAAGAAGATGTCGTTTGAATTATTCAAATTACATCTTCTTATTTTATTTGCAGTTAGTATAAAAAATATATTTTTCTACTTTCCTGCTACTGAAATTTCTTTAACTCTTACAGAAGGTGAACCTACACTGCTCATTGGGAATTTTAAGTCATAAGCAATATCTTCTATCTCTTTTAATAATTCAAAGAAGTTTCCTGCTACTGTTATTTGTTCAACAGGATAAGACTTCTTTCCTCCATCTATATAAAATCCTTTTGAACTTAATGAGAAATCACCTGTTATAGCATTAGCTCCTGAATGTAATCCTGAAAACTCAGTAATAAGTAATCCTTCATTAACGTCTTTCATTAATTCATCTAATGATTTGCTTCCCTTTTCAATATAGAAGTTAGTACTATCTACACCAACTGGTAAAGAATATGATGGCTTAAATCCATTTCCTGTACTCTTAACCCCTGCCTTATTAGCAGTCTTTAAATTATGAAGGAGTGTTTTTAAAACCCCATTAGATACTACCTCCTTTGAATATGTGGCTACCCCTTCATCATCAAAAGGAGTTGAAGCAAGCCCATTTTCTAAATGAGGGTTATCTACTATTGTTACTTTATCAGAAGCTATAACTTCTCCTTCCTTATCCTTTAATAAAGATAATCCCTTTTGAGCTGAATCTGCACTAAATATATCTGCAAAGGTACTCAATAAAGAAACCATAGCTTCATTATTTATTACAGCTTTATATACTCCTGAATGTACTGATTTACCTCCTATTCTACTTAAAGCTTCTTCTACTCCTTCTTTAGCAATCTTAGCAGTATCTACTTCATTTAATGAATTTGCAACTACATATCCTGTACCATCATATTTTTCGTCATTATCTTTAATAACAGGTACAACATATGCACTTAAAAGATTTCCCCTATTATTTAAGGCTAATCCCTTTGTGTTATAAATTCCATAATTAGATTTTCCATAAGCAACACTACATCCTGCTATATTTTGAACTTTATCAGAATATTTCTTTGCTTCCTTTTCTAAGTTCATAGTAATATCTATAAGCTCCTTGGCATCTACATTTTCTAAATCCTCAGAATAAGAATTTACCTTTGCATATTCACTATCTCCATCGTATATAAACTGCATATCTTCACTTTCAATTAACATAGCACTATCTTTAGCACTCTTAATCATCATATCTATAGCATCTTCATCAATTATCTCTGTATAGGAATATCCCATTTTATTATTGATTTTCCCTCTAAAAGATAATCCAAAAGTCTTATTTAAATTATATTTTTCAACTTCTTGTTCATAGACAGATATACTTAAATTCTCTCTATTTACAAAATATATTTCACATTCTTCAAAACCTTCATTTTTTGCCTTTTTAAATAAAAGTTCTTTAAATTGATCAAATTCCATAATATACCTCCTATCTTCCACCAACAGTCATATCTTTAACTCTAATCATTGGCTGCCCTACATTAACTGGGATACTTCCAGAAGATGATCCACACATACCTTGTGCCATTTCCATATTATATCCTACCATATCAATATTCATTAATACTTCGCTACCTTTACCTATAAGACTGGCACCTCTAACAGGTTCTTGAATCTTACCGTTTTTAACAAGATATCCTTCAGAAACAGCAAAATTAAATTCACCAGTTACAGGATTAACAGATCCGCCACCCATTTTCTTAGCGTAAAGTCCATCAGATATAGAAGCTATAATATCTTCTGGTTTATCATCTCCTGCAGCTATATACGTATTAGTCATTCTTGATGTAGGTGCGTATTTATAGCTTTGCCTTCTACCACTTCCTGTAGATTTCATACCCATTCTACGTCCATTTAACTTATCTATCATAAATGACTTCAATATTCCATTTTCAATTAAAACATTCTTTTGAGTAGGATTCCCTTCATCATCAATGTTTAGAGAACCCCATTCATTAGCTATTGTACCATCATCTATAGCTGTAATTTTAGTTGATGCAATTTGCTCACCTAACTTATCTGCAAATACTGAATTACCCTTTGCAACTGACGTAGCTTCAAGAGAGTGTCCACATGATTCATGGAATATTACCCCTCCAAAACCATTATCAATAGCAACAGTCATATTTCCAGCTGGACAATTTCTAGCATGAAGCATTACATATGCACTTCTAGCAGCTTCTCTTCCATAATACTCAGGATCTAGATTATCGAATATTTCAAAGCCCTTATGAGCCCCTGGCCCTTCAAATCCTGTTTGATTTTCATTATCCTTAGATGCTACTGCATTAACTGCTAAACGAGTTCTTACACGTCTATCCTCTGCATATACCCCCTCACTATTAGCTACAAGTATCTTTTGATCTTTATCTAAATATGTTACTGAAACCTGACTTATTTCTGAATTAAATTCCTTTGCACTCTTATAAGCATCTTTCATTTTTATTATCTTTTTATCATATCCGATAGTATTTGGATAGTACTTAATATTATTTATATTGTTATACTCTAATCTATCATTTACTATAATTACTTTATCTTCTTTTAATGTTCCTAATGCTAGTGCAGCCTTGTGAGCAGTATCTAGAAGACTTGTTAAAGAATTTTCATTAGTATATGCATATACACTCTTTAATCCTTTAAATATTCTTATTCCTACACCGTAAGTTCTACCTCCTAACGCATTTTCAACTTTATTATCTAAAATTTTTATAGTGTTAGATATAGAATCTTCTTCAAATATTTCTGCGAAGTCTCCTCCTGTCTTTAAACACTCTGATAAAATTTTTGACGCTACTTCTCTTGAAATCATTTTTTACCTCCTATCTTCACTTATATTGAAATAAATAAAAACATATTAAGGTTATGATATCACAATTCTAAAAATCATGGTACCATATCCCTAATATGTTATTATATTTATTTCATAGTTCTGAATTCAAAACCTTCACTTTTTAAATAATCTATTATTCCCTGTAACGATTTCACCGTTTCTTCTTTTCCATAAGTATCATGCATCAATATTACTACACTATCAGCATTTGGGCCTAATCCTTCTACTGTTTGTTTTGTGCATTCAACTAATTCAGCTGCATCCTTTTTCTTGCCTTCTGCATCCTTTGATAATGCATTCCAATCCATAATAGCATATTTATTTTCATCAAAAATTGCTCTTATAGCTTCTCTTCCATTCCAAGACCAATATCCACCTGGGAATCTTACTACCCTAGTTGAAAAATCTTTTCCTAAAGCATTTTGTAATCTATCATTACATTTTAATACATCATTCCAGAAATTAGTTGCATCTATTGTTCTGCCTGGATATAAATAATTATAATCATGACTATATGTATGATTTGCTATGGCATGCCCTTCTTTTGCTTCACGCTTTAAAATTTCTCTAGCTTCCTCTGAAGAATCTAACTGTTTACCCATAATAAAGAAGGTTGCTTTCACATCGTTTTCTTTTAATATATCTAAAACATCCGGTGTATTAGTTGTAGATGGTCCATCATCAAAAGTTAAATATGCTACTTTCTTTCCATCATCTCTAACAGGATATTGCTTTGTCCCCTTTAATAACCCTTCAGTTCTAGCAAAAACCTCCATTGCATCATCTGCATTTGGATCTTGCTCTAATGTTAAATATCCGCTATTATCTAACTTACTGTCTTGACTTGAATTTGTATCATCTGAATTTGTATCTTCTACGTTTCCTGCCACATTAACTTCTTCACTTACAGATTCTACATTATTACCTGTATGTTTTTGATAAACTATAACAACACACGTAAGAATAACTAAAATAGATACTATAATTGATATTGCTTTTTTGTTAAACCTATTAGTTTGTCTTTTCTTCATTTTACATCCCCACTATTTACAAAATACTATTTTTATATCATAAAGTATAATTTATAACAACCTATTCTATTATACATTTTTTTATCTATAAATGAAGCCTTTTGTCTATAAATATTTAAAGTAAGAAAAAATTAAGTTAATAGTAATAAAAGAACAAAGTGGCTGACACCACGCTTTTCAGCGCAGAAGGCCGCTTTGTTATGCCTTAAAAAGGTTCTAAAAGTAAAATAATCTCATATTAAAATACAATTTAATTATTTTGCTTTTAAATTCCTTTGCGGCCTACAATTATTTTTTAATGCATTTAACAACTTCCATATGAGAAAGCCAGTTAAAATCAGTGTTTAACATCAAAAAAATTTTATATTT